>NZ_VOZP01000023.1:0-19522 GCF_013419735.1 Acinetobacter sp. YH12064 | reverse complement strand
CAACTGATGAAATCAAAACGATTGAATTGGCTGGTATCTTTGTACAAATCGGTTTGTTACCAAACACTGATTTCTTAAAAGAAACAGCAGTTGAACTTTCAAACCGTGGTGAGATCGTAATTAACGAGCGCAATGAAACCAATGTAAAAGGTGTATTTGCTGCAGGTGACTGTACAACAGTACCGTACAAACAAATCATTATTGCGACAGGTGAAGGCGCGAAAGCATCATTGTCTGCTTTTGATTACATCATCCGTTCTGGTCAATAATTCAGTTTAAACAGAACAGCAAAAGCCAGTTTTCGAACTGGCTTTTTTATGACTGAAAATTCATGTCTTGTTTCATTTATAAATTAGTAATAAAACAAATATTTAACTCTCTGACGCTTTTCACTTACACAATAATGAGCAAAACAAACCGTTTAAAACTTGTACAGCAGCTTATTTGCACATTAAGATAAAACAATCATCACGGATTGATGGTTGACAATAACAACAAGAATGTTGGTCAAATTCGACTAAATGGAGAAAAGCAATGCACTATCAATATCACTGTGCTTGTTGCAATAAAGTATTGGCTTCAAGCGATAAAGAATGTTCCGAATGTGGCTCGCATAATATCCGTAGCCCATATGGCTTTTGGATATTTTGCGTACTCAGTTGTTTGGCTGTTGCCATTCTATTTAAGAGTGTTCAAGTGTATTTGCAACAGCACGATACTGAAGCTACGACCCAACTCAACATCTTTGAAGTACTCAAGCAAGATGGTAAAAATTAAGCTTTTTTACAACAGCCAAATACAGCCGTATGAACAGGCTGGCAATGTGTAAAATTTTAGCTAAGCTGAATTTAAGCACCGTTATCGGGTCGCGTTAAAGTCATTCAAAGAGATAAGTTAAAATGATGAAAGCCTGAATGATTTCAGGCTTTTTTATGCGCTAGCATCGCCCTGCTCACTTATCTTCACGAGGAAAATTCTTTAAACTATGGCAATAGCAATGAGGTTCTAGACGATGGTGCTGTTAATTAAAAAAGGCGGTTTGCGTGAACGCGCCAATCGTAGCCGATCATACAAAGGCTCTGAAAATACCGAAACCACCCTCAAACCGAACCGTTATCGTGATCATGCTGAAACTACCGATGTTGCACAAGATCCATCAAATACAGCACCATCTAAAGACCAAGATCAAACCAATCCAGAGCAATAAAATTGGCACATAAAAAAAGCCAAGTTCTAATACTTGGCTTTCGCTTTGCTGACAGCAATATGTTTGCAGCTATTGAAGATTGAACATTCTAATTGCGTCGAACCACAGCCAAATCGCAAAAATTAAAAATAACGCCCCTGAAACCACATCAATATAACTACCCGAACGTTGGTAGAGTGCTTTAATTTTAGGCAAAGACATAATCATCATAAACAGGCTAAACACAATAAAAGTTTGAATCGGAATGATGACAGCAAGCTGTGCTTTTAGGTTACTACTGGCTGATGAACTCAACGCCAGTGAGAACACACTACTAAAATAGATCAGTGTTTTCGGATTGGCTAAATTCGTAAATAAACCTAATAAGAAATAATTTTCAGTATTCTGCTGACTTAAGGCCTGCCCATCTTCTAAATTGGCTGTTTGATTTAAACTTTTAAGCCCACCACTAAACATCGCCCAACCCATTTTCGCCAAGAAAAATCCACCAACAGCCATTAAAACTTGTTGTATCCATGGAAATTGCTCAACCAGAACCGTAAAGCCCAATAAGGTTAAAACGACCCACACCACAATCCCGACAGAGATCCCCGCAATAATTTTTAAGGTATTTGCACGCGTTGTTGATGCTGCACTTTTAGCAATTAATAATACATCTGGACCGGGACTCAACTGCGCAACAAAATGAAGCGCACAGATGGTGAATAACAGTGACATGCAAGCTGATTCATTTGAATTAAAACGTGAAGATTATATCGCTTGTTCAATTTTTTTGTTGGCAACACAAGGTTTATTTTTAGGCCGTATCAAAATTTACGCAAAAAAAAGCCGAATACACATTCGGCCTTTCATACTGAGTTACTTATTTTTTATTGACATCTTTCAGTTCAATTTGTTTCGCATCTGGCGTCACTTCACGAGCTTCACCATCAATAACGGATGAATCACGACCTGATTGCTGATTTTGCATATCTTGCATTTGACGCATCATATCTGCAAATGGGTTCTGACCTTGAGCACCGCCCATGCCTCCCATATCCCCCATCATGCCACCCATCATTTTTTCCATCATGGCTTGCTGACGCTTCATCATTGTTTTCATCATGACTGCTTTCATGGCATTTTGTACAGGTGGAATCAAAATAAGTAATGCCATAATATCTGAGATTAGACCCGGTAACAGCAATAAGAAACCAGCCAAAATTTTTGGTAAATTTCCAGTTAAAGCTGGATCATTACTCATTTGACCTGCTTGCATTTGCTGCATTTGAGGCATCAGACCTGATGAATATTTACGGATAATATTCATCCCTATAAAGAAGGCCGCCACGAACCAGAAAAAGACATACCACATGCTGCCGACGAGGTCGCCCACACCGATCCAGACAAACACTTCCAGGATCAAGCCTGTTAAAATCAGAAGAAATAATTTCATGAAAATTAAACAAATCTCAGTAAATTAATTTAAGGTGTTGCATTCAACTGCTCAATCACTATCAAGCTTTTTTGACACGCTTATGTAACAATATGGGCATATTTTTATTTTTAAAGGGCAAATAGGGCAAACATGTCATTAATTATCGGTATTGACCCTGGGTCGCGCTTAACTGGTTACGGCATCATCGAAAAGGATGGTTCTAAACTACGTTTTGTCGATGCTGGCACCATTCGTACCGAAACGACAGAAATGCCTGAACGCTTAAAACGTATCTTTGCTGGTATTGATCGCATCGTAAAGTTTCACGGGCCTACTGAAGCTGCTGTTGAACAAGTCTTTATGGCTCAAAACCCTGACTCAGCCCTAAAACTAGGTCAAGCACGTGGCGCTGCTATTGCTGCTTTAACCAATTTAGATTTACAAGTCGCTGAATATACTGCGCGGCAAATCAAACAATCTGTAGTCGGCTATGGTGCTGCAGATAAAGAACAAGTCCAAATGATGGTTATGCGCATTCTGAACCTAAGCATCAAACCCCAGCAGGATGCAGCCGATGCTTTGGCTGCCGCAATTTGTCATGCGCATGCGTCTGGTAGTATGAGTAAAATGGCTGTACTGAATGCCTTAGGTGGTATGGCTCGTGGCCGAAGCCGTGTAAGCACTCGACGTCGGTAAATAATCCTCAAATCATATAGCTCAGTAATTCATTCTGTTTTCAAAAGCCCACTCAATCGAGTGATCAAATTTAGCGAATCATTTTAAAATTGCTATAGTCTAATTCATGCATTGGAATTTCTTGCTGATCGATTTTAGTCACGTCTGCTCGTAAAGGACCCACCAGACTGTGTTTCAGTATTTTATGAATGGCGTCTTCAGTTCCTATAATCAGCGCTTCAACTTCGCCCGTCGCTAGATTTTTCACATAACCATTCAAACTAAGTGCAAGCGCTTGCTGCTCAAACCAACGACGGTAGCCAACACCCTGCACTTTACCTTGAATTCGCAATTTAACCGCATGCATTTTAGTCTTCATCTCCTGAATGATTGACCACATGATAAACCGCTTGGGCCATATCCTGTGCCTGCAAACCACGCATCCCCGACTGCGCCAATACATCACCTGCTAAAGCATGCAGACTTACGATTTCATGCAGATGAATTTGCTGATGGAATTGTGCTTTTAAACTTGCAATCATCCCTGCAAGCACATCTCCCATACCGCCTGTACCCATTCCTGCATTACCTGCGGTGCAAATCCAAAGCTGATCTTCAAGTATTAAGCTGCCTGCGCCTTTAAGCACCCATTGACCTTGAAATTTTTCTTTTAAATGTTGAATTGCTTGTACACGATCTGCTTCAACTTCAGCAGTAGTAATACCCAATAATTTCGCGGCTTCACCGGGATGTGGCGTTGCATAGGTGCGTGCATTCAATTTTTCAGGTGTTTCAGCTAGAAACCATAATGCATCTGCATCCAAAACAATTTCCAAGGTTGACTGCTGAATCAATGGAAACCATGACTTAAACTGCTGTTGTGCCCAATTGTCACGACCAAGCCCCATGCCAAAGCTAATCGCATCGACTTGATCGATCAGTTGCAGAATCGCTTTTACATTTAATGCATTGATATCGCGTAGCATAATATTCGGTGCGCGCGCCAAAATAGCGGTGTGATGTCGTGCATCACAAACAACCGTAACCTTACCTGCACCTGCATGGAATGCAGCCTCAGCAGCCATAATCACCGCCCCACCCATTTCAGCATGGCCACCAACAACCAAAACATGGCCATAACTGCCTTTATGACCAAAAGCTTGACGTGCAGGTAAAGTGATTTTCTGTGGCGACAAATACGCAAGTGGTTCAAGCTCAGCATCAGTCGGTATGCATGCTATCACCGAAACTTCACCTGCATATTCCTTCGCTTGACCTGTAAATAGCCCTGCTTTTAGACCCAATGCCGTAAAGGTATAATCGGCTTGAAATGCGATGGGTAAAGGCTGTCCTGTATTGGCATGTAATCCGCTTGGAATATCAATCGCAACTTTAAGTCCCGTGCATGCATTCAATCGTTGAATAATGGCTTGCCATTCGCTAGAAAGTTCACGATTGAGCCCTATACCAAATAATGCGTCGATATAGACATCATAGTCATGCTGAAAATCAAACTGTGAATAGATCTTGAGCTTGTGATCTATCGCTTCTTGTACTGCAGAATGTAAATCTTTCGATGCTCCAATTTCAGCGGCGTAAATATCGACTTGAAAGCCTGCTTGCTGTAGGTATTGCGCTGTAAGATATCCATCTCCTGCGTTATTGCCCTGTCCACAACATACAGCGATATTTTTTAAATTTTGCTGCTTTAACCTTGGAATGAGTTGCTGAGCAATCGACCATGCGACCTGCTGCATCAGACCATAACTGCTATTGTGCTGAGCAAACCAACGCTGCTCCCAAGCTTGAATACTTTGGCTAAGATAAACAGGGCTATGGTAAACTTGCAGACGCATTGTTTTTCCTTGTTATGATTATGGCCGCTTCAACTCCTGCACAAAAAATTCCTGTCGATCAATATGATCCAGAAACCCTAAAAGCATGGATTAAAGCACAAGCCTTAAATTTAGGTTTTTCTGATTGTGTCATCGCAAAGCCAGATGCTCAAGAGGAACTCCCTCGTTTTAAAGAATATTTAGAACGTGGTTATCACGGCGATATGAAATTCCTAGAGGAAAACCTTGAAAAACGTGCCAATCCAGCACTTTTAGTCCCCGGCACCCGCAGTATCATTTGTGTCCGCATGGATTATTTGGTCGAAACCCCAAAACCACGTTATGTTCCTGATGAGCCAAATGCAGCCATCATTGCACGCTATGCACGAGGTCGTGACTACCACAAAGTCATGCGCGGTCGTCTAAAAACCTTGTCGAATATTATCCGTGAAAAAATCGGAGATTTTGAATCTAGACCCTTTGCCGACTCTGCACCAGTGTTTGAAAAATCCTTAGCTGAAAATGCAGGCATGGGCTGGACAGGCAAACACACCTTACTGATCCATAAAAAATCAGGCTCATTTTTTGTATTAGGTGAGCTGTTTACATCACTCGATTTGCCTTTTGATTCGCCGGCAACCAAACATTGTGGTTCATGCACAGCCTGTATTGATATCTGTCCAACTCAGGCCATCGTTGAACCCTATATGTTAGATGCACGTAAATGCATTGCCTACTTAACCATCGAATATAAAGGCATCATTCCTGAAGAATTACGCCGTGGCATTGGCAACCGTGTGTTTGGCTGTGATGACTGTCAACTTATCTGTCCATGGAATAGCTTTGCGCATAAAACTCAAATTGAGGACTTTTATCCACGTCATGGCCTCGACCAAGTGAGTTTATTAGATCTTTGGCAATGGGATGAAGCCACTTTTTTAAGCTGTACTGAAGGCAGTCCTATCCGACGAACAGGCTATCAAAGCTTTATGCGAAATATCGCTATTGGCTTAGGCAACGCACCCTACAGTTTAAATATTGTGCAATCATTAAAAAATTCGCGCGAAAAACATGACGCGATTGTGCAAGTTCATATTGATTGGGCAATTACAGAACAAAACTCAAAAATGCTTTAAGGGTTTTCATTCTATATTTTCCAGATCCTTACAAAGTTTTCATTTAATCTAAAACTTAGTGACGTAATCCAAGAAAATTAATTTTTTAGCTCAAAATAAACATTGCAACGATTGTGCTGTCATTTAGCATAACTTTGCAAGTATCTTAAATATCAAAAGTTCTTCGAAAAAGTCATTTCAATGCATTTTAGCTAAATTGCAATGTTACAAAATAGTCTTGGAAGTCTGCAAATTTTACGTATGATGATCTGCATTAGGCAGAAAATATGGATCATTTATGAGCTACCGAAATGACTGGACACATCCAGAAATACAAGAGTTGTATCAACAACCATTGATGGATTTATTATTCCAAGCACAGACCATTCACCGTGAATATTTCCAAGCCAATCATATTCAAGTCAGCACCTTACTTTCGATTAAAACCGGCAAGTGCCCTGAAGACTGTAAATATTGCTCTCAGTCTGCACATTATGACTCTGGATTAGAAGCTGAAAAACGTCTGGCTGTGGAAAAAGTCATCAATGAAGCGAAAGCTGCGCTTGCCTCAGGTTCTTCACGTTTTTGTATGGGCGCTGCATGGCGCAATCCACATGAACGGGACATGCCCTATGTGCTAGAAATGGTGCGTGAAGTCAAAGCGCTGGGACTTGAAACCTGTATGACCCTTGGCATGCTGAATCAGTCTCAAGCAGAGCGCCTACATGAGGCAGGCTTAGATTATTACAACCATAACCTCGATACCTCTCGTGAGTATTATCCCAATGTCATTAGCACGCGTAGCTATGATGACCGTTTAACGACGCTGGACTATGTTCGCCAATCTGGAATGAAAATCTGTAGCGGCGGAATTGTGGGCTTAGGTGAAAGCCGTGATGACCGTATTGCCTTCCTGATGGAGTTGGCAACGCTGCCGATTCATCCTGAATCCGTGCCGATCAATCTCCTTGTCCCTATTCAAGGTACCCCACTTGCAGAGGTTGAGAAACTTGATGTGATCGAATGGATTCGCACCATTGCAGTCGCACGGATCATTATGCCAAAAAGCTATATTCGACTCTCTGCAGGTCGTGAATCCCTGAGTGATTCAGAACAAGCTTTGGCATTTATGGCAGGTGCAAATTCACTCTTTTCTGGTGAAAAACTACTGACCACGCCAAATGCAGGCGAAGGCAAAGATCAGCTTTTATTTAGCAAACTCGGTTTAATCGCGGAACAGCCCAAACCAAATGCTGCACAGCTTTCAACTGATGCCATGCAAATGGCTTAAAATCTAAGCCCCGAAGTTCGGGGCTTAGTTCAATTGAATGATCAGTGATAGGTATCAAAGTGCAATGCAAGAGATGGTGCGAACAAATGAAATGGCTAAATCACCATGAGTAGGGAAAATATATCGTTTACTTAACAAAGTTATGTGCTGTTATTAAAATTCCATAGCCTGCATTTAAATAATCCCCTTCACGAATAATGTCTTGACCATTAGCATGTTGAACCACCAATTGCTGCTGAATCACATCATAATGAAAAGATTCAAAGCAATCCTGATGTTGTAATAACCATGCAATGGTATCTGCCATATTGGCATCGACGGTATAACGCTCGGCTTGAAAATCTTTACTCATATCTGCATGAAAACTGTGAATGTGATTCTATTTTAATGATTTCAATATTGACCGGCATTAAAAAAGTGAGCTTTCGCTCACTTTTTTTTCGGCTTAGACTCTGCATTACTTTGTCACACCGCACTTACGACATTCCTTGTGCGAACCGATTTCTTCCATTTGCTCGTATTCGTAAATATGCATGCAAAATAGTTTTCTGAATAATTGAAGCATGTTGTTAAAACTCCCATTTATTTATTAATGTGCTTCTGAATATTTCGTCCTGAAATATTATGAACATGCCTAAACACGCCATAGCTAATTTATTATCATATTTTTCCAATGAGTCAAATATCTTTACTTTAAAATGACACAATTTCGGATAATCGGTTATTTTTAAGCCTTCCTTATATTCACCTGAGTTATAAGGATTTTTATTAATATCAACATCACAGATATGGATTAATTTTCAGCAAATTTCGCACAAAAAAACTCCCCCTTAGGAGAGTTTTTTCAAATAGATGATCACATGAGTAACGTTATTCACAAGCCCAGATTTAAACGTTCTGACTGGCAAACTTCGCACGTGCAGCATGCAATTTTTTATAGCTATCAATCAGACGTAAATGACGATCTAAACCTTCAAGTTGCATATTGGTTTCAGTTAAACCGTAGAAGCGAAGACTGCCATCCATTGAACCAATCACTGCATCCATACGTTCGTCACCAAACATACGACGGAAATTATGTTCATAGTCATTGAGATCTAAGTCATCGTCCAATTCAACTTCTAAAACCACATTCATGCATTGATAGAACAAACCACGTTCAACTGTATTAGTGTTGTATTGAAGGAAGGTTTCGACCAACTCTTTTGCTTCTTCAAACTCTTGTAGCGCAATATAGATCAGTAGTTTGAGCTCAAGAACCGTTAATTGACCCCATACGGTATTATCATCAAACTCAATCCCGATGAGCGTCACAATATCCGTGTAGTCATCCACTTCAAGCTCTTCTAAGCGCTCAACCAATGACACTAACTCGTCTTCATCTAAACGATGAATGTTTAAAATATCCTCACGGAAGTCCAAAGCTTTGTTGGTATTATCCCAAACCAAGTCTTCAACCAAATACACTTCAGAATAACCCGGAACTAAAATACGACATGCCGTAGCACCTAGATGCTGGTAGACCGCCATATACACTTCTTTGCCCATGTCTTCTAGAATCGCAAACATCGCTGCAGCTTCTTCCGCATTGGCATTTTCACCTTCAGATGTGAAATCCCACTCTACAAAATCATAGTCTGATTGTGCGCTAAAGAATTTCCAAGATACCAAACCACTTGAGTCAATAAAGTGTTCTACAAAGTTATTTGGCTCAGTGACTGCATTCGAGCTAAACGTTGGTTTTGGTAGATCGTTTAGACCTTCAAAGCTTCGACCTTGTAGAAGCTCGGTTAAGCTACGCTCTAAAGCTACTTCGAGTTTAGGGTGCGCACCAAAAGATGCAAAAACCCCACCAGTACGTGGGTTCATTAAGGTTACACACATCACAGGGTACTGACCACCAAGTGAAGCATCTTTTACCAATACAGGAAAACCTTGTTCTTCTAAGCCTTGAATACCCGCAACAATACTTGGATATTTGGCTAAAACCTCTTCTGGTACATCTGGTAGAGCCAATTCACCTTCTAAAATCTCACGTTTGACCGCACGCTCAAAGATTTCCGATAAACATTGCACTTGAGCCTCAGCCAAGGTATTCCCTGCACTCATCCCGTTTGACAAGTATAAATTTTCAATCAAGTTTGATGGGAAATACACTGTTTCACCGTCGGACTGACGGACAAATGGAAGAGAGCAAATACCGCGTGCTATATTTCCTGAATTGGTGTCATATAGATGTGTACCTAATAACTCATTTTCTGGGTTATAAATTTCACGTGTGTAGTCATCCAAAATTTCGACAGGTAACTCGCCTTCTGGGCCGGGTTGGAACCATTTTTCATCTGGGTAATGCACAAAGTCAGCATTGGCAATCTCTTCACCCCAGAACTGGTCGTTATAGAAGAAGTTGCAATTGAGACGTTCAATAAATTCACCCAAAGCCGAAGCTAATGCGCTTTCTTTGGTTGAGCCTTTACCATTGGTAAAACACATTGGCGATTGTGCATCACGAATATGTAGAGACCAAACATTCGGCACGATATTACGCCATGATGCAATTTCAATCTTCATGCCTAAACCAGCCAAAATACCTGACATATTGGCAATGGTTTCTTCTAAAGGCAGATCTTTACCCGGAATAAACGTGGTACTGTCTGACGCTAAATTTGGCATAAGTAAAGCTTGTGCATCTGCATCAATGCTTTCTACTTCTTCAATGACAAACTCAGGACCAGTTTGAATCACTTTTTTAACCGTGCAGCGGTCAATTGAACGCAAAATACCTTGACGGTCCTTTTCAGAAATATCCGCAGGTAGTTCAACTTGAATTTTGAAAATTTGCTTATAGCGGTTTTCAGGATCAACAATATTATTTTGTGATAAGCGAATATTATCTGTCGGAATGTCTCGCGCCGCACAATACACTTTTACAAAATACGCTGCACATAATGCTGATGACGCTAAAAAGTAGTCGAATGGTCCGGGAGCAGAACCATCACCTTTATAGCGAATAGGTTGGTCGGCAATTACCGTGAAGTCATCAAATTTGGCTTCTTGTCGAAGGTTATCGAGATAATTAACCTTAATTTCCATGTGGGCACCTAAATATTCTTATGTGTCAGTGCAACACATAAAAATGAAAACATAAGCCGAATAACTGTAGGACATTGACTTAAAAATGTGAGGCCAGTACCAATCTAAGCGCTTTTGGGCACGGTACTGACAAGAATGGGCATTATTATAAGGTTATTTTGACTGTTTGATAACTTTTGTCGTGATTTACATCACGATAGAATCCGGCACTTTGTGCATTTTGGTCGAATCTAAGCTCAACTGCTGCAACTACAGCCAATTTGTTGTGTTAGTGTGCAGCCGTGAAGAAAAAGGCTTGTCTTTTAAAAAAATCTTCGCTAGTATGCTTTGCGTCTGAACTTGTTGATAAATAACACATTCAGAATATAGGGCCTATAGCTCAGTTGGTTAGAGCAGCGGACTCATAATCCGTTGGTCCACAGTTCAAGTCTGTGTGGGCCCACCAATTTTTTGTAATCATATGCTCAACTTTGCAATGATTTAATATATAAACCCATGAATTATAATGATTCATGGGTTTTTTATTTCTTTTTTGCAATATGCTGCACTGTAATATAGAAAGCTTTTCTTTATAGGATTTGTGATCTATATAATTTAACTTCACTTTACTTTTAAATGGCTAAAAATTAAGTATAAAAATCAATATTTTATAACACAAAAATAAGTATCTAACCGATAAGTCGTAAATGTATCAACGATGTACGGGTCATCTTCCGCGACCTGACATTCATACTCCACACTCTGAAGCCATTTAGGTTGTGTATCAAAAGGGCTTTGTTGCACAAAGATTTGAAATGCAAAACGCCCCTAATTAAGCCAAATTTAAGGCGTAACTTGGGTAAGTGGTCGACCTAATTCCGTAAATCTGTTGAGGACTGCTACACGTGTATGTATCTCATTCACTTGGCTATCAAAACTCCTTGTACTGAGTTTATCTCCTAATAATTTAATGCAGTACATCTTAGTTTCAACCAAACTTCGCCGATGATAGCCTGACCATTTTTCCATAGTGTCCTGCCTAAACGTTTAATTGTTCGAAATAATTCATTTCGCTCTAGCGAGCTACTCTTTGTATCTTTCCATGGTTTCGCATTTTTTCTAGGTGCAATCACCGCATGCGCTTGCCGATCTGCAATGACCTGACGGCATTGCTTGGTGTCATAAGCTCCATCGGTATAAACAGAGTCAATTTGCTCATCTTGTGAAATCTGATTAAGTAAATCACCAAGCACCTGTGAATCACTGACATTATTGGTTGTGAGCTGAATAGCGCGTATTTGTAGGGTTTTAGCATCTATACCAATATGTAGTTTACGACATTGGCGACGATATTCAGGTCCATGTTTCTTGCGTTTCCATTCGCCCTCACCTAGAAACCTCATGCCTGTAGAGTCTACGAGTAGATGCAGCCCATCGCTACTTTTTTTGGTAGCTGATTGCAATATCAATATGCTTTTGTCTTCTACAAATGGTGGAATACGAATATCACTGATATTCGGGGCTGTCCAATCTAATCTACAAAGATGAATAAAACTTTCAACAGAGCCAGTGACCATACGTAAAGACAAACGGAATAGAGATTTAATCATCAGACAGCATTGGATAGCAGCATCAGAATAGGTTTGATTTCGACCATGCTTGCCCTTTGGTTGAGCGTACCATTGAGTTTTGGGATCAAACCAAATAGAGATATTTCCTCGATTGATTAATGCTCTGTTATAAGAAGGCCAATTGGTTGTGCGATAGATTTTAGATGTGGACTTATTCATTTGAGAATTATAATGCTGAATAAGCCTTTAACGGTAGATTTGAGCAACAAAGCCCATCTAAACCATTCATGCAAATTGTCATATCAAACAAAGAGGCTGTACGAGTTGACCAGTGTGTTACGCCATGGATCAATTAATCTTGCTTCGGGTTAAGTAAAATTAAGATAATGCTTGCATGACCTTGATGTAAATCTTAGCTGGTAGCCATATTTAGAGTTGACTCAATAAATATAAAAACTTACTTTTTGAGATATTAAATTTGTTTTATTCTTTGATAATATTTAAACAACTCTATAATTTTAAAAAATATGATTAATCGAAAATTCGCTTTTATTTTCCTCTCAAGCCTGACATTAACGGCTTGTGCTAAAACGCCATCAGAGCCACCTGAATCTTATCAAAAGCAAGCCAATCAGAAAGTTACAGATCCAAATTTACAGAGTGAAATTCATGAGCTTGTCGAGCGCACAAAGAAAAATATGGTGAATGTACAAGGTGGTTCATTCATTATGGGAGATTTCGGCACCATCACCAAAGAACTAGAAAAAACAGCTCCAGATAGTGTGGCAGTAACGAATCCCAAAGGCAATGTCGAGACACCTCCCTATAATAGCTATGTAGGTTATTCATCTGATAAGGATAATAAACCACCCCATAAAGTGGTCTTAGACAGCTTTAAGATGACCAATAATAAAATTACTCTGCGAGATTATTTGATCTATCTCAAGGCCACCAATCAAGTACAACCAGATTATTTAAAAGACTATCCAAAGGAAATTTTTCATAAACTCCCAGCAGGTGCAAATTGGTACAATGCACAAAAGTATTGTCAGTGGTTAGGCAATCAAATGGGGCAAAAAATGGATTTACCGACAGAAGCACAATGGGAATATGCTGCCCGAAACCGTGGACAATACCTTCTCTATGCAACCAATGATGGCACCATGAAAAATGGGGTAAATATTGCAAGCTATGAACAACTCAAAACCAGTTCTGTTAAATATGGGTATAATAATTATGGACATCTTCCTATATTAGGAAAAGTATCACCAAATCCTTTGGGAATCTACGATATGGTGACAAATAATACTGAATGGGTCAGAGATTGGTATAGCGAAAACTACTATGCAGAGTCACCTGTTAAGAATCCACAAGGCCCTAAAGATGGCACAGAAAAAGTCTTGCGCAGCTCCTTTCCACAAGGTGGTGATAATGCTGCTGGTGGTGATGGCATGAATATTTACCGTCAAAAAGCCCCTCCATCCGCTATGTTCAAAGAGCATGGCAATACTATTGATGGAAGCCAAGATACCGCATTTCGTTGTATAAATTAATTTAAACTTTATACGTTCCATTTTGGTTATTTGATTCTAGTGAAGTATCAATCATCTCAATATTGCTTACCAACAGTGTATCTCTATCAAAAGGACCCGCTCCAATTCAGCTTTATTTTTTCGTGTTTCGGCTTTCCATATCGGATCTTTATAAACCCAATAATGTTCATGCTAAAATTGAGTATAGTCAGGCGTTTCTGAAAGCTTGATAAAACATCTATAGCCCGTTTGCAACAACGGTACAAAACTCTGCGGCTCACAGACATAATGCTTTATTTTTTCGCATCAAATTGAAATCAATAAATAATAAGCTAATACAATGCTTACGTGACTTTGATGTAGGCGTTAGGTGGTAATCCTCTTCAGCCTATTCCCTTAATTTATATTGAAAAATCGAAAGAGCTTTTTATTTATCCATCATTTTAAACATCGTAAATTCAAAATTATCTTTTGCACTGATTTCTTCTGGCCGCTGTAAATTCATTTTATTTTTTCTTATCACATCATCATGCCAAACAGGCAATGGTTTGATATGCAATAAAATTCTTCGCGCCACAAAGTTACACACATCAAAGGGATAAGAAAACAATGCTGGAACCCAATTATAATGATAAATGATTCGAAATGATTTCCATGTATCTCTCCAACTTTCTTTTGCACCTTGAACATTTTGACAATAGGTTAGTTGGGTAAACGGATCGATGGTACCGTACATAGGATGCGGTTTGGGGTAAAGCTCCTCTGGTCCTTTCATCATAAAATGACAAATAAAAGTCCATAAACCTTGAGTACGAAATATTCCAATCATTGGAAAGCCAATCACAAAGGTATGTTTTAGGATGCCGTCTTCGATGATATGTGCCCGAAGCTCTCGTAATGGAATGCCAGACAACCCAAAACTGCTGCCCATAATATAGACCACATCCGTCCATTTCTTTTCTATATATTCTTGATCATTAATATAGAAAAAAACTTTACCTGTTTTTCTATTAAAAAGAACAGGCTTACAAATAGGTTGTTTATGATCGTATTTAAAATATGGGCTAAAAAAAGCGTAGAGAATTAAAAAAATCATAAATACAGCAATTAACACAAATAAAGCTGTTTCAGCAAAATTAATATAATCATCAAAAAAAGGAGATATCCCTAAATATAAAGCCAATAAAATAATTGGCAATGAGAGAAATAATGGGCTGATGGCCTTTCCAAGTCGTGCATAGGATTGATCAATTAGTTCAATAAAATCATCATTCATTTTTAAGATTGACCAATTATGACCTCTTTTAGAATCATTGTCTGTCGTCAGTAAAATATCTCCTTCTTCTAATTGAGAAAAAGGAACATCTTGTTTAAAAACATCATAGCCAAAGACATGTTTTTTGATTTTACTTTTCATTTTAATGATATACCGACTTTAGTCCCAACATTTGTTGCTGAATAGTATCAAACCTTTTAATACTCTGATCCGTTGATAATAAACATTTACGAATCCATTTTTGGATATCATTATCTTGCTTGGGCAGAATATGTAATTAAAGATAAAATAGACTTTTTCATTTCTTATCAGAATAATCCTCAGGATAAGGATCATCTTTAATAACTTTTCGATAATCATAAATAGATTCTAAAATTAATTTCTCTGATGTATCTTCATGTCGTGCAGTTAATAGGTATATTTCTTGAGGATTTTTAAAGTCATACAGATCAAAAACTTGTTCTGAGTTTTCACTGAGATATATTAATGAATTTGCAGAACTTTTTATAATGTATATAAAAATAAAATATAAGATAAAATACCCAAAAAACCAAATTGAGATATTTTCAACTGAATAATCTCCAGGTAAAATAATCCAAATAAAAATAGTAATCAAAACAGCTAAGGCGAACCAAATATAGCCTCCTTTCTTAACCGACGAATGAAACTTTTTCACAGATGACCCCATTCCAATCTGCATATGCAGTAAACCTGTTTTTGGACTAAGTACTGAATATAATTCATATACATTGGGTTCAATTTGCTTAGCAATACAAATGACATATTCATTTGCTGCTAACAATGCACGGTGAAACTGACCCACACAGACTTTGCCCTCTATGTTCATCACCACAGTTTGGATATGTAAACGGCTTTGCGTGGCTAAAAAAACTGTTTGTGCCCCCAATGAAACACTACCCGCAACTGTACTTAAAATCGCTGAAGACTTAATTAAATTATCTCCTGCTCCCCCCAAAGTATTTAACACACCATTATGGATTTCTAACGCTTCAATACGACCTTCAAATTTCACCAAATCATATAAATACATTAATTTTTCTTTTCTTGTTCTGCTATATAAACTTCAGGGTAAGGATCATCATCAATCGCTCTACGGTATTCATAAACCGATTCTAATATTAATTTTGCATTATCATCTTGATGTCGAGCCGTCAGCAAATAAATCTCTTTTGGATTTTTAAATCCATACATCTTAAAAACTTGTTCTGACTTTTCATTCATATGGCGTAATGAATTAAATGCATTTTTAACAATAAACATAAAAATAAAATAAAATAAAATACTAGCTACAGCTAAAATTAAAAACATTTCCTGGGTAAGATCACCATTAAATATAAAAATTAAAAAAACTCCAATAACACTAATTGCATACCAGACTATTCCACCTTTCATCATTGACTTATATGCAGGTTTATCGGCTGCACCCATACCCACTTGCATATGCAGTAAACCTGTTTTTGGACTAAGCACTGAACATAACTCATATACATTGGGTTCAATTTGCTTAGCAATACAAATGACATATTCATTTGCTGCTAACAATGCACGGTGAAACTGACCTACACAGACTTTGCCTTCTATGTTCATCACCACAGTTTGTATATGTAAACGGCTCTGTGTGGCTAAAAAAACCGTTTGTGCACCCAATGAAACACTACCAGCCACTGTACTTAAAATCGCTGAAGACTTGATTAAGTTATCCCCTGCTCCCCCCAAAGTATTTAACACACCATTATGGATTTCTAACGCTTCAATACGACCTTTAAATTTCACCAAATCATGCATAATCAAACACTCACTACCGCTTTTACAAATTCTTGATATTCTTCATCTTCATTTTTAAAAGGGGTCTCTTTACTATTCGCTTTCCTGAAAGGTGTTTTTTGACACCAATCTTCTAAAGCATCGTCAGACCCATTTTTTAGTTCTATTTCAACAGCAACCAGACTTAATGTTATTACATTCAAACCAGCAATCACACGTACACTCATTAAAAAGCCATGACTGCATGTTGCGAAAGTTTTGTTGTCACATTTTTAAGTACAGCTGAACCCAGATGTGGCGCAACAGCACTAACAAGAAGACCAATCTGTCCAACGGTAAGTGCTAACTTGATAAAAATCTACCTGACAACTAAATTGGTCCGCATATAACAAAGCTTTCATCAAGCGAAGAAATATTTCAATCTGGTTTGATCCTAAGACCCAATGGTATACGTAACCACAAAGTTAGCACGGACGAAATCAAACTTATTCCGATACAGCGATTCAATGCTGTTTTAATGATCAAATCTCTATTCCACCTTACTTTACGCATGGTCACAGGCTTTGCTAAAGCCTGATTAAACTCTGTGGCTGAGCAGCCCCGAATATCAGTGATATTTGTACTCTACCCTTTGTAGACGACTAAAGCATATGGATATTGTAATAAGCTATCAGAAAAGTCGTAGTGGGTTACACTTACTCATCGACTCTACGAGTTTAAAATTTTTAGCTAAATGCGAATGGAAGCGTAAAAAGCATCAGCCTGAATAACGTCGGCAATGGCATAAACTGCATATTGGTATTGATGCTGAAACGCTTCAAAGACGTGCTGTTCAGCTTACGAAAAATAATGTCAGTGATTCACAAGTACTTAGTGATTTTCTGGAACAAATACCACTAGATGAGGGAATAGATTCTGTCTATACCAATGGGGCGTACGACACGAAGTGCTGCAGACAAGTGAATTTAGATCGTCAAGCACATGCAGTGATTCCACCTAAGAAAAATGCAAAGCTATGGAAAGATAAAAAGCTAACTCGTTAGAGCAAATAAGTTACTTCAAACGGTTAAACATTTAGGCAGAACTCTATGGAAAACTGTCAGGCTATCACCGTCGCAGTTTGGTAGAAACCAAGATGCATTGCATCAAATAATTAGGAGATAAGCTGACGGCAAGACATTTTCAAAGTCAGGTTAATGAAATTTATGCGCGAGTGGCAGTTCTGAATAGGTTTACGGAATTAGGTAGACCTCACACCCAAGTTGTTACTAAATTTAAATGGATTGGGGATAACTCACCCTTTGAAGGTTTATGCATCAAAGCCTTTTACAACTAGGAATAGCCATTTCTGAAACCTGCTCAAGTATATCTAATATTGAAAATCTTAAAAATATCAAATAAAAATTTCTATTGAGATACAAGCTTAAGATTCAACAAAAAAAAACACATTAATATCTTTTTACTATTAATTAAACATAATTATTATATAAAATATATGGTATTAATAAATCAACTATGGGGCCTATAAATTTCGGCCAATATTAAGACTCAACCTGTTCAGGCTTTCTTAAGTCCAAATAAAACTCAATAATTGACCAAATAACAATCAAAGCAAACATAGCAACAGCGAATAACACAGCAGTTAAATAAATCATGCTTGAGTTCTCCGTTAGAAATCGAGTTAAGACCAACAGGTTAAAAGTTTTAACCTACGACAAAAGTCTAATAAGAATTGCTGACGGTGCCTAGCCATATTTAGCAAATTTTTAAGAGTATTTTTATCTATGATGATAGCTTTGCTATATAAAATTTAACCGTTTTATTGCTAAAAAGTATAATTCTTCAATCCGCCCTTCTTATTCCAATTTGAAATATATGCACAATTCAGATCAAAGCTCACTTAAATCCTCTTGACTCATACGACAAACAAGCAGAAATTACACCTTTTTAAAATCACCGTATCACCGACTATGTTGAAAAAGTTTATTGGCGAATCTGCATTTAAATTGGCAGGCTGGAAATACCACGTAGAACCTGATGTTTTAGAAAATAAACAAGTGATCGTCGGCTTTGAACACACCTCAATGATGGATGCTGTTCTTTCATTGGCCCTTTGCCAAATTTACGACATCAAAATTCACACGCTGATTAAAAAAGAACTCTTTAAAGGTCCATTTAAACCTGTTCTTGAAGCGATTGGCGGTATTCCTGTAGACCGTAAAGCCAATAAAGACATAGTGACTCAAATGGTTGAGCATTTTGAAGCTAACGAAAAATTTAATTTAGTCATTGCTCCAGAAGCGACCCGTGCAGAACGTGGTGAAGCACGAAAACCGATTCGTACAGGCTTTTGGTATATTGCTAAAGCAGCAGGTGTGCCGATTGTATTAATGTATGCCAACTCAAAAACCAAACAAGGTGGTATTTTCGGTAAGATTTACCCGACTGAGCTCGATCACGATTTAGCTTTAATTAAGCAACTCTATAAAGATAAAGTAGGTTTAGATATCGTGATCCCAGAACCTAAAAATAAACACTAAGCGCCATTCACGTTTTAACGAAATACGTATTTAAAGATATAAATGTCACGTGCTCCATGCATTGTGCATTTATATCTTCCTTTTCTCTGTACACGACAAATTTCACAGAACCCTTATCCTATCAGGATTCTGCTTTCTTAAAATTGCCAAAATTTCCTTAAACTCTTCTTTTTTCCCAAAACCAATTAAACGCTGAATCGCCATTT
>NZ_VOZP01000022.1:0-28836 GCF_013419735.1 Acinetobacter sp. YH12064 | reverse complement strand
CTCCAGAGGAGTAAATTTATTTGATGAGAGAATGATAGAACAAACCATTAAATAGGTGAAACGGTTTGTTTTTATAAAATTAATCGGTTTTACAAATCAAATGATTAAATTTCTTTCTAAATCATAAATATATGGGAATATATTAACATTAAAATAATTTATTTCGTACACATATATCGTGATAAATCCCTCATTTTTTTCTTTTTTATTGAAATTAAACCAAGCCTATGCAAGACATACGCACGACCTGATCAATTACAAAACCCTTATAAAGCTTTAAGTTTAATTTCAGCAAGTCGGCTTTAAATCAAATGAAATATCAGATGATTTGACTGCTTATGAGTTCTATCAATAAAGCCGCAATCAATCCCTTGTATCAATCAGCCATCGATCTACAAGTATAAAATCAACAGTGAGCAGAATAATGAAAATTGAATTTGTCTTTGATATTGTTTATCCCATGAGTTATGTCACATTTCAAAAGTTAAAACAAAACTGGAATGAACATACAGCAACCCGTGTAGAGCTATTGCCGATTCAACGCGTTCCTGAAATTCCTGAACAAGGCTTAGATGTGCTGCAGTATTTAACCAATAAGTATGGCGCAAGTGCAGCAAAGCGAAAACTCGAAATGACAAAATTTGCCGCTTATAGCGAAGATGTGATTGTCAATATTGAGTACATGAAACGTATGCCAAACAGTCAACTGGCTCATCAAGCTATATTGGCCTTGGACAATATTCTGGATCAATATGCCCTGACTCAAGCCCTATTCCATGCATTATTTGCACACGGTCAAAATATTGCTGAAATTCACGTTTTAAAAAGCATTATTGAAGGCATTGGTTTAGATGGCTCGAAAGTACTGCGCTCAATTCAACATAAAGATATTGCAGACCGTCAGCATGAAATTACAAAGTATGTAAAATCAAAGGGACAACACCCCATTCCTTTTTACCTTGTGGATGGCGAAGTAAATGATCAGACTTTTTCTACACAGGAACTTCGACAACTTTTTCATCGCGCAAGTTAATCTACCCAAGATCAAAAATCCCCATACTATGTGATGGGGATTTTTATTCTGAGCAATGCCATGATCTAAAAAGTGAATAGGCCTGTTAATGAAGTCCCTGCTCAATTCGATTAATCCGTGATTTGAACTGCTGAGAAAGCAGATACAAAATTAAGCTCAAAATCAGCGTGAGTACTATCACGACGATCAACACCCAACGTACAACAACTTCTACTACATTGGCTTGCTGAACTTGTTTTTCCACGCTTTGCGCCATCGGTGTCATAGTTTTATCAAATAGCTGATTTTGCATCGCCCAGAGCTGTTCAGGCTGAAAACCGTATTCACGGAATTTTGCTGGATTTTGTTGCTCGGTATTGATTAAGGATTGCACCAAAGGAATTGCTGTCGCACGATCTACAGGCTTATGCATCAAAGCAGCTTGTGCAAGTAAATAGGCTTGCACAGGTTTTGCCAATTGTGCATCTTCAATTTCGAAAGCCAGCTGGCTTTCCTGAATATTTTTTTCATAATGTACCAATTTTTGATCTGCTGCACGATCATCATGATTAAGGTCATATTGCACATAAGTTAAGCCTGACCAAAGCACAATAAACGATAAAATCCAGCCAACAAATTTCAATACAAAAGATTGGAATCGAATTCTAAAAAATTGAAATTTTTTTAGAAAACCAACCAAGAAAAATGCGCCAATAAATGAAACGATGAGTTTTAGAAATAACCAGCCAATAAAGGATAAAAAGTTTAAAAAATAGTCGGAAGACTCACCGAGTTGATATGTCAAATCACCTGCACTAACGGGAATATGCAGTTGCTGTACGCTAGAACTTAGGCCAAAAAAGCTATAAACCATATCATGCTGAATAAACAACATCACAGCCGAAACGATCAGTACAGAAACACTGGTTAAGGTCAATAACGTCAAATTGCGTTGACGCTTCTTAATGGTTTGAAGCCCTGTTTCCAGTTGCTGCGGATTTAGCGCATATTCATCAATGGGAGGCAAAGACATACTCCTTCAGATTATATTTTCACCTCCCTCACAGTTTATGAAGAAGGGTTTGAACCACTCGATTCAATTACTAAATGATTCAAATTGTTTTGTAAGGCACGAATACGTGTCGTCGCTTCTTCACGCTTTTGTACACCTTCTTTCTGAATTTGAATCACATCATTAACGGTTTTAATGAGGGTATTTTGCACATGTTCAAGTGTTTCGATATCAATCACTGAACGCTGATTGGCTTTCGCTGTATCGACAGAGTTTTGATGCAACAAATCTGCATTGCGTTTTAATAGGTCATTGGTCGCATCATCAATGCTATTTGCCAATTGCACGCTGTTCTTTTGTTCTTGCAATGAAATCGCCAAGCTAATTTGGTTTTTCCAAGCCGGTAAGGTGATATTTTTAATAGCATAAAATTTATCAACCAACATCAAATTGTTGGATTGAATAATGCGAATCATCGGCAAGGTCTGCATCGCAGACTGTTGCAAGATCTGTAAATCACTCACACGTTTTTCAAGATTATTTGCCAAATGATTGAGGTCATAAATTTTTTGCGTAGTGGTTTGATCTTGAACTTGAGTGGTTAAGCTTGCAATTTCCTGTTGAATTTCCTGCTCTTTCAACTTTCCTGCGGCGATATACACCCCTAATTGTTTATATTCGTCTTGTACGCCTTCAAACATTTTATCCAAGGTATTTACACGGGCTTTTAAGCCATTTTGCGAAGTTTCAATTTCTTTGACCAACGCATCAATTTGCTCTTTGGTGGTATTAAAGTGCTGATCAAAACTTTGCTTAGCACCTTTAAATTTATTCAGCAAACCACCAAAAAATCCTGAGCTTTTAGATTTATTTAAAATGCTCGTGGTATTTAGCTGCTGTGCGACTTGTACCACCTGATTGAGCTTTTGACCTGTCGCATCTAGATCTTTATTTTGCACCAAATTTAATAATTCATCGGTATAGGTCGACGTCTTGGTGGCAATGTTTTTACCGTATTCGGCAACACTATTATGACTTAAATCTGCCAATTCCTTACGTGCAGCTTCGACTTCGTGAAAATCGGAAGTTTGTAAGCCAATCTCCTGCAAATTGAGTTGCTGAAATTTTTCTTCAGTCAATTCTTTGCTTACTTCAACGGGTAAATTTTTGGCATCTAAATCGGTCATAACTCACCTTATATTTCTAAGACTTAGAGGAATTCTCTAATGATTTTTTTAAAGTTTTAATCAAATTTTCACGGCTATTATCAAGCTTTTCCAATGAACTTGTCGAGTTACTTTGACGACTTTGTTTCACATGATATTGCCATGCTGGAATCAACACCTGCTGAGCTTCCTTATATCGATCTAATAATTCAAAAGAAAGCTGCTGAGAAAGCTGCATTTGCGTAATTGCAATATCATTACTGGCTTGTAAGGTTTGCAACGTATTCACCTTTTTCGATAAACGTTCTGCAAAGTTGTCAAGCGGATGCTGATTTTTCACAAACTGTGGGTATTCCACCAAGAACTCTTCAGCCGCGACGATATAGCGCGCCATTTGCTCACGTAAGCCTTGTAGTTGATTAAAACGTGCTTGGGACTTTTGAATTTCTAACTGTAATTTTTGGCTCAGATGATTTGCCCGATCAAGTAATTGATCTAGATTTTTATAATATTCAACTTGTCCTGAACCATATTCCAAATCGATGCCTAACCATTTTTGCAAGGCATTAAATTTGCGTCTTTTTAAATATTTTTTTGAATTGGCTAGAGCTTGAATCAACTGTTCAATAGTTTGACTAAGTTGTTTCGTCAATTGAGGGTCAACACCGTCTAGCAGCACCGACTGTGCTTGAATTAATTGATCTGCATAATGATTTAGACGATATTGATCGGTCAGTAATGGCACAAGGTCATTCCGCTTAATCGAAAGCACTTCCGCCCGATCTACCGTAATATCCTTTAACGGCACCAATACATCAATTTGTGACATAGCCAATTAAACTCAATAAAATCATTTTTATACTACAAGTTCTGCCATAAAAGTCTTGTAGTATTTTGCAAAAAATACATCTATTTCATCGGTCAAATTTCGCCATCAAATTCAACCGTCGCATATAGATCCGCCAAAGCAGTCATACAGCATCCTTTGAATAGATATGATGACCTAAACAGATGAATTCAAGCTTAAGATATCCAAAGATTCAATCTAGATTTAAATTAAACAACTGACTCTATATGAATTATTATCAAAATTATCGTAAAATTTAATTCATATACCTTAGAACCAAATATTAGATCAATAATTTTAGAGGCTTAAATGGAACGTTTTTTCCATAACACAATGTATGCAGCACGTTGGATTCTGGCTCCCGTGTACTTTGGTTTATCCTTTGCACTGTTACTGCTCGCGATTAAATTTTTCCAAGAAGTCATTCATGTCCTTCCGCATATTTTAGAATATTCAGAAGCTGACCTGATTTTAGTCATCCTCTCTTTGGTCGATATGACTATGGTGGGCGGACTGATTGTAATGGTGATGTTTTCAGGCTATGAAAACTTTGTTTCGCAATTAAAAATTAATGAATCGACCAATCGCTTGAACTGGCTCGGCACCATGGATGCCAATTCATTAAAACTTAAAGTTGCAGCGTCAATCGTGGCAATTTCTTCGATTCATTTATTGCGTATTTTTATGGATGCGAAAAACATCCCCAATGACAAAATCATGTGGTACATCATCATGCATTTAACCTTTGTTTTTTCTGCTTTTATGATGGGTTATTTGGATAAAATCAGTAAGCACTAATCTAAAAACAAGTCCAATGAAGCCATTTGCGATTATGGCTTCTCGTCAAATTTTAAATCTAGTTATTCATCAAGTTCACTCATTCGCCTTAAACGTTCAAGATCCAAGATCACGATTTGTCCATAATTCCACGCGATCACCTGTGTTTGAACAAATTGTTGTAGATGCTTATTCAAGGTTTGGCGTGAAATATTAAATGACTCTGCAAATTCCTGCTGACTGAGTTTCAGGGGAATTTCCTGCCGACAGCCATATTGCTCATAAAGTCGAATCAAATGTCTAGCAATACGCTGCTCTAGCGTTGCCGTTCGCAAATAACGATTATGCTCAAACATCAAATACATGCGTCGACTGAGAGATTGCACGACATTCCAAAGCGCCTGTGGATCACGCTGTAAAACGGCTAAAAACGTTGTTCCAGAAATGATTGCCACCTCGACGTGTGTCGCAGCAAAATAATCATAATTCAAAGGCTTTTGTTGTAAGAGTGCGACAAAATTAAATACCGATTGACGACGAATATAGTCATTTACAATCAATTCACCATTATTTAGCAACCATCCAATTTGTAGCGTACCTGAAAGTAAAATATAAATATCTTGCACGATTTGTTGTTGTTTTAAGATGTGTTGCTGTGCATGAAAACGTGAATATTTCACCTGTTGCACAAGCTGCTCTAAAGTCTGATCGCTAAAGCCCTGAAAGATGTCTTCATTACGCAAAATTTGCAACAAATGTTGTTGGGCAGAGTTCTTTTGATCGCTCACGTCTATAAAAAAATACCTAAGATCTCATCGATCTTAGGCAAGTGCTGAAAAATGTAAAACCATTGTTTTTCGCATTATTTATCTATTTTTATGCTGTTTTAATTGAAGCCTTGCAACTTAGGATGCTTTCTCATAAATACGACCTGCTTCAGAACGCAAGTTTGAAATGTCCGTGTTTTGAATATTTTTCAGCACAGTACTCGGCTGACCATTTACATCGACAGGCACATCGCCCTCGATAGTGACACGTGAGGCGATACGTAGCTCATCACCATAGTCATTGATGGCACGGTGCTGCGTCGCACGATTGTCCCAAATCGCAACATCACCAACCGCCCAGCGCCAACGCACAATATTTTCCCATTGCACGATTTGCTCTTGAAACAGTTCAAATAGGCGTCGTGACTGTGCCGGACTGTATCCACTGAAGCGTTTAAAGAAGTGACCCAACACCAAACTTTTTTCACCTGTTTCAGGATGTACACGCACCAAAGGATGCTCAGTTTCCACTTCTACTGCAGTACGGAATAAATGGCGACCTTCTTCATTGTACTGACCTTTCGGCGCCGCATAGTCATAACTGTTGCTATGCACCGCGCGTAATTGTTCCGCCAACTTTTGCAGCTCAGGACTTAAATCTTCATAAGCGGTCACGGTATTGGCCCAAACCGTATCGCCACCATGTTCAGGTGCAACTATATTTCTTAAAATTGTGGCTTTAGGATAATTGGGCAAAAACGTAATATCGGTATGCCACGAATCTGCGCGCCCACCACGTGAGTCAATTGACAAAGTATGTGCTGTACCATCTTTGAGTGGCACACTTGGGTGATTCAACGGATTTCCTAAAAGTCGTGCAAAGGCTTCTTGTTCTAGATCTGTGAGATCTTGCTGTCCACGCACAAATACAACTTTATATTTTAATAGTGCATGATTAAATTCATCGACCACGCTTTTGTCTAAATTTCCAGACAACTGAATGCCAGAAATTTCGGCACCAATACGACCGGTTACAGGTTTTACTTCAATATGCTGATATTGATAGTCTGGATTGTAATGATTCGATTCTAATTGTGTCATAGGGCTCTACCTTATTCTTCAAATTATTAAGCAACAATGGTGTTGTTGAAATAAAGTGTGCCGACTTCGTGCCCATGACTCTGTCAATTATTTGACAGTTTTCCCAAGTTAAACTGCTATGGTTGTAATAAAATCTGCTTAACAACATTTACACATTTCATATCTAAAAATGCAATAAAGAAAAAATTAAAAAGCCATCGGTATCGATGGCTTTGTGTGCGGATTATATCTGTATATCACAGCGGAATTATAGATAATTCCCTTCACGCTCAGGTTGATAGAGCACTTTAATGATTTTGACTTTCATGGTATGACCATCAGGCTGCGGCCATTCTATTTCCTGCCCTTCAGCCAAACCTAAAATGGCAGCGCCCACTGGAGCCAAAACATTGACTTGACCTTTATCGCCACGAAAATCATGTGGATAGACCAGTGTAATTTCGGTTGCTTCTGTCGCAGGTGCAATGTTAATGAGAACTTTGGCATTCATACTCACCACATTGGCAGGGACATCTTGTGGAGCAACCACTTCAGCGCGCGCCATCTCATCTTCCAAATGCTCCATCGTCGGCGTCAGCTTAGACTGATGCTCCAACATGGTTTCTAAACGATGTAAATCTTGTTCTGAAAGAATAATATTGGGTTTTTTCATATAAAGTTCCTTTGCGACCTTGCCAACAGATCTATAGCGATGGGCAAATTTTTTGTTATCTCTTATTCCGTTATATCAGAAATATAAATGTTTAGATAACTTTTGAATTTTTCTGATGACATAAAAAAAAGCCCCCTTGAGGGGGCTTTCTCAAGTCAGACTTATTTTGCGTAAACTGGGAATTTAGCGCAAACAGCAGCAACTTTTTCTTTCACTGTAGCAATCACAGCTTCGTCACCTTTGCTGTCTAGAACGTCAGCGATCCAGCCTGCAAGGTCACGTACTTCAGCTTCACCAAAACCACGTGTTGTTACAGCAGGAGTACCGATACGGATACCAGAAGTCACGAATGGAGAACGTGGATCGTTTGGTACTGAGTTTTTGTTCACAGTAATGTGAGCAGCACCTAACCAAGCATCGGCATCTTTACCAGTAATGTCTTGTTTAATTAAAGATAATAAGAACAAATGGTTCTTAGTACCGCCAGAAACAACATCATAACCACGTTCGATTAGAACTTCAGCCATTGCTTGCGCATTCTTAACAACTTGTTGTTGGTAAGCTTTGTATTCAGGCGCCATTGCTTCTTTGAAGCAGATCGCTTTAGCCGCTACAGCGTGAACTAAAGGACCACCTTGATTACCAGGGAATACAGCTGATTGTAATTTTTTCTCGATTTCTTCATTTGCTTTCGCAAGAATTAAACCAGAACGTGGACCACGAAGTGTTTTATGTGTAGTCGTTGTAGTTACGTCAGCAATTTGTACTGGGCTTGGGTAAACACCAGCAGCAACTAGACCAGCTACGTGAGCCATATCTACGAATAAGTAAGCGCCAACTTTGTCCGCGATATCACGGAAACGCTGCCAATCAACAACTTGGCTATACGCAGAGAAACCAGCCACGATCATTTTTGGCTTGTGTTCTTCAGCTAAACGTTCAACTTCTTCATAGTCGATTTCGCCAGTTTCTGGGTTCAAACCGTATTGAATTGCGTTGTAAGTTTTACCAGAGAAACTAACTTTAGCACCGTGAGTCAAGTGACCACCGTGAGCCAAGCTCATACCTAAAACTGTATCGCCTGGGTTAAGTAGCGCAAGGTAAACTGCAGAGTTTGCTTGTGAGCCAGCGTGTGGTTGAACGTTTGCATAATCAGCACCAAACAATTCTTTAGCACGGTCAATGGCCAATTGTTCGATCACGTCTACATACTCGCAACCGCCGTAGTAGCGTTTACCAGGGTAGCCTTCTGCATATTTGTTAGTAAGTTTTGAACCTTGAGCTTCCATTACTGCAGGTGAACAGTAGTTTTCTGAAGCGATTAACTCAATGTGCGCTTCTTGGCGAGCATCTTCATTCGAGATCGCTTGAGCTAATTCAGGGTCAAATTGAGCAATAGAGGTGTTGGCAAACATTAGCGAGGTCCTATTAAATTAGGGCTTTTAAGCCGTGCTAAGATTGGCGCGTATTGTAGCATGAAGTTTTAGAAATGAGAGAGGGAAGTTTGTGCTGTTTTTAAATAAATAATGCCCGTGTTGAATCTGCACGAGCACTATTTAAGTCAAATCAACTTATTGATTTGGCATGAGAGTCTCTACATCTTGCACAAAATTTGCCAGATTATCGGTATAAATACTAATATGATCTGCTGTCGCTTGCTCACGATAGTCAATCGATGTTCCCGGCTTAGCAAGGCTAATCATAAATTTAGTCGCATCTGCTGGAATGGTCTGATCGGCTTTACCTTGATAAATGATGATCGGCGTTTTCACCGCTGTCGTTAAAGGCTGTGAACCTTCACTCATAAAGTTTTGGATTGGCTTTAAAGTTAAGAAATCAGGCTGAGTTCGACCATAGTTATCCAAAGTCGTGTTCTGACTCGCATAACTGAGCATGTCATCTTGAATTAACTTGATTAACTCGCCTGAACACACTGTTTCAGCCTGAGGTGCAATCGCAGCCAGATGTCCACTAAATACTTTTGAATAATCCACACTGTTTTTATGCCCTTGCATACCCGCAATGATTTGCGCAGTAAAACTGTCTAAAGGCGCATAAATCATACTTTGCACGGTTGCAGGTTTGTCTTTGGCTAACTTCTCGCCAGCGTCAAGAATGAGCGCAAGATTATTTGCAGGTGCTATGGCAATCGTTCCCTTATAATTTAAGTCAGCACGTGATGCATATTCAGCTGCACCTAATACGGCCTGACCACCTTGAGAGTGTCCGATCGAAAGCCAATCCTTCGACACCGTTTTACCTTGACTGGTTAAGTAACTTCGAGCAGCGACAACAGCATCGGTAATCGAAAAGGCTTCACTTTTTAGATTCAGATAAGGATGGTTTTCACGTCCACTAGGTTCCCCTAATCCTTCATAATCGGGTGCCACAACGACATAACCCTTTGCCAATAACATTTGCAATAAATATTCAGTGCCTTGCAAACCTTGTTGGCTCGGAGCGCATTTATCAGCCACACCGGTCGTTCCATGTGCCCAAGCCACAATTTTCCAACCACCTGCCGGAGCAACTGTTTTTGGGGTAAAGACTAAGGCTGTGGCTTGAACAACTTTGCCATCTACTCCTAGCATTTTATAGGTCATCAATCGGCTGTCTGCACTCACAGCAGGCATATTGTCTTGACTATAGGCTGTTGTAGTTACCACCGGATTTTTGATCTGATTGAGATCAGCGTTTGTTTCAGGATTACTAAATTGTTGGTCATTACTATCATTACCGCAGGCTGCTAAAAATAGCGCACTGCTGACTAAAACCGTTAAACGCAGCATTTTCATTCCATGATCCTTTTGTTTGTTGTTTTAAAGTCAATTTTTCATTGAATATGAATCATTAAATACATGGAACAAACTTTTGTTCAAGCCTAATTTTTAAGCAACTACTCTTATTTTAATTTATCAAATTAATATAGAACTAAAACTTTGTTTTAGCTCGATATGGATTAACAGCATTCAAATAAATCAGCCACCCCGATCTCAGAAAAATGGCTGAACTTATATTTCTGATCATTGGATACAGATTGGGCTATTTTTCGGAGGTTAAAGCAAAATGTAAAATCAACAAAAATGCTGTACCCCCTGCCAACTACACAAACATATGCACAAAAGTAAAGCCGAAAAACCACCATGCCATTGATCGTGAACATACTCTAGTGCTTAATCCACTTAGCGACATTTTTGGATATCACGATGGACAAAAGCCTTTAAAATAAGTCGATTTAGAAGATGGTTTAGCTTTATCCCGCTGTAAAGGTTATATTTCGGCAGATGCGATAAAAGCAGATTATTTAAACACTGCGCAGCCATCTTCATAATATTCCTACAAATAATCACAGCATGGGTTTGTCAGTGTGGATGTGATCATGTACATTCATAAACATTATTCAACATGCTGGAACTGGACATGCAAGCCATCATTCTCGACACAGAAACCCATACACTAAATGGACAACCCATCGAGATTGCCTATGCTCCAATTCAGGTGGCAGATGCCAAAATTACCCTAGATAAATCTAAAATTTTTGATCAACTTTATCGTTGTGATGAAGCAATTTCTTTTGCAGCAATGGCTGTACATCATATTTTAGAATCAGATCTTGAAGGTCAGCCCCACTACAGCAGTTTTGAACTCCCATCAGAGACGACATATATCATTGGGCATAATATCGACTACGATATTCGAGCGCTCGAAAAATGCGGTGTAGATGGTTCAAAAATTAAAGCCATTTGTACCCTTGCCCTTGCTCGTCGAGTTTGGCCTGATGCAGAAGCGCATAATATTTCTGCCTTGATATATATGATCACCAAAGGCAGTGAAAAAGCACGTGAAATGATCCGTAAAGCTCACCGCGCAGATATGGATATCATTTTAACTGCCAATATTTTGATGCATATCGTCCATCACTTAAAAATCAATAGCATCGAAGAATTATACGAAGCTTCGGAAGATGCTCGCATTCCTCGCAGTATTAATTTTGGTAAACATCGTGGTACCGCAATTGCAGAATTACCTGCAGACTATGTGCAATGGCTATTACGTCAAGATGACTTAGACCCGTACTTGCGTAAAGCTTTAGAAAACTCTGCTGCCATTACTCTATAAATCATTGATTGTTTAATATTTTCTTAATATTACTGTCATTATCACTGCATAGGATTGTCTTAATTCTTTTGAGCTATGGAATTAAGGCATGTTCAACTATCAAAAAACTGAGCTGGGGTTTCAAACTTTAAAAGACCGACAGCTCGCATTAAATGCTAGACAACGTCGTCTGCTACTCTTAATTGGTAGTGATGACTTTAACCAAATGCCAGTGCATTATCAGCAGCGGATTGCTGAAGAGACATTGCTCGAGCAACTAATGGAACTTGGGCTGATTCAACCAATTACAGCACATGATCATCTACGCCTTCAAAGCTCAGATTTTTCTGCTTTTAATACTCCTAAAAAAGCGCCTAGCAATACATCCGATCTCAATAACCTTAGCCCTGCATTTGATCTCACAGCGCAAGAACATGTGACTTTTAATGAAGTTTCAATTCCTACGATGGAAGTTCCTCAGATTCATTCACAGTACGCACTGACGACCTCCCTACCAATGGATGCGATGGGCTCTACACCCCATCAATTCCCACAATCCACACCTGAAACTACGACAACAAACAATCCTGTATTACCAGAAAAAACCGTTGATTTCATCGAGCATGATTTTGATGAGTTGCAGAGTTTTATGTGCAGTTACTTACAGCGTTATTGTGGGCTGATGGCAAAAAAATTAATGCTTAATATTCAACAGGCCACGGACATTGCAGACTTAAAAGCCTGTCAGATGCAATGGATCACCTGTCTAAATGAATCCAATATTCAACCTAAACTCTTACAACATGCATTACAGCAAATTAATTACAGTCTAAAAAATCTGCAACAACTGGTTTAACTTAGAGACTTTTCCTCACTTCTCATTCAAAAAACAACTTAATGAGGTGAGTAATTCTTCACACATATCAATATAAAAAATTGAATTTTATTAACTTTATCGATTCACTTATTTCTTTTATGGTTTTAACTGCTGTTTTATACGACCTTCCCCTAATGTCAATCAACAGTAAAAAATCGCAAGAATTAAACCGACCTCCCAGCGTTTGAGCATGTCAATGTCACAACAATTTTGTTTAGAATTTGATTCTTTCGATAATCCAATGCAACTCAGCAAAATTGGCAATTGGGTATTTACCTTCTTAACCTCACAAGACGAATTGCCTAATGTTCAATTGGCCATTACCTATGTCATGCCACGAAAAATTAGTGATGAATTACAGCCTAGACGTGTGGTCATTCAAAATACAGCCATTGAAACAATTTGGCGTATAGAACAAGTTGAATGCTTCAACAGCCAAACGAACCAAGAACTCACCTTTACAGCAGCGGAACCTCAAGCTCAATTGGTTTTAAACAGTATCATTGAAGAATTTGCCCGTTACGATGTCCCATTGGTATTCAAGCCTCTTTAATTTAAAGCGAATTCCAACTTATTTTTCATAAAGATTTAAGCTGTCTCAATGATTTAACCAAAGTCACCTAGATAGACATTAAATGAAAAATAATCCATACAGATTATTGTTGCTCAATTCATATACACTATTCCTGCTCAATAATTTTTGACCATGGATAATAAAAATGAATTTAGCCAATTATTCTAATGATCAGGCACTCATCCTTTTCAACCTATATAGCAGCCTTGAACAATGTCTAGATGCGATTGGACATCTGCACCTTGGACCAAAACTAGTGCTGACCGACCATGATGTATCAAAAGATCATATGATCGTGCAACGTTTTCAAGCTGGGGTTTTAACTCAAGAAATCCAAGTGCGTAAACAAGACGTTGAATTGTCTTCTAGCAATCCGATGACGCGCTATCAGTTACTCTCTTATATTTTGAATCAATTTAAAGCAGATCAAACAGCTTAAATTTCAATCTCTAAAAATAAAAAACTCACCATAAGGTGAGTTTTTTATTCATTCAATTTAAGCTTCTAAAAGCTTGTAAATACTGTCCGATTTTTGACTTTCAAAAAGTAATTCGATACTGGGTAGGATGATTTCACCAGCAATAATGATATGTTCAATGCGATGAAACAGCCCTCTTGAATCTTCTTCTGAAGGATTACGCACCAAAGCTTGTGCTTCATAAACCTGACTAAATTGGTCCTTTACCTTTATGTCAATCATCTGTGTCATGGTAACGTCTCTACTTGTTTTAATAATTGCATTTTTTATATCACACCTTTACGCAACAACCTGCTTTGTAAATGTTAGATTTCATGGCAATGTAAACTTATTTTACTTTAGTAAATATATATCAATAACATAAGTTGACTATTTAATTATTGTTTGACAAAAACACTATATTTTCACATTTTGAAAGACATTAAAAAGCCCGCATTGCTGCGGGCTCTATGTTGGAAGGCTAGTGCTGATTTCTTGTCTGCAATATCTTAAGACTAAAATATTACGAAACTCAACGAGCTGTCATTGATCCGTCCAACTTATTGGTAGCGTCGTTTTATGACCTACCGTGATTTAAATATAGCACTTTCAATTCTCTTGCCAAGCCTTGCTAACACTTCAAAACAATTGATCAAATAAAATACAATTGACATTTTTTCAAAATAAGCGATCATAGCTCTGCCCAATGCTTGTGAAAGATTTAAATAAATAGGCCATTAAAAATAAATTCTACACTATCAATCTATAAACATTCTTTTCTCTTACTTTTAATTCTACCTTTGACAACCCTTGTATTAATTTCTGACTTGAATTTTAAGTCTTATATCCATTTTTAGCATTGTTTAAAAATACTAATGAATAAGATTGCCGTCTCAAATTAAAATCTAAGACAAAAAAAGCCCCTGTATCACTACAGGGGCTTTTTTGAATTTGGCGGAAGCGGTGTCCGTCTAACAGCAGTCCTAAGCAATCCCAGATAATATTTTAAATATATATTTTTCAATTATTTATAAACTTAACCATCCTAAGCCATCTTGTTTCATCCAACCATTTCCAGTATCTTATGAGGGGTAGGTTGTGGGGTAAAAAAGAACATGCCAAAAAAATCTAAAGAGCTATCTGCTCTCAGTGTAGCAAAAATTAAGGAGACTGGGCGACATTCTGTAGGGGGCGTTGATGGCCTTTGCCTGAATGTCGAAGGTAACTCCCGTGTCTGGATTTTGCGTGCAGTAGTGGGAAAACGTCTGGATAAAGATGGGAAACTAAAACCACATCGCCGTGATATTGGTATTGGCCCTTACCCTGAAGTTTCATTAGCTGAAGCGCGTGCCAAGGCAACAGAATTAAGGTTACAAATACGAAGCGGTATTGATCCGATTGCTCATAAGCAGCAACAGCTTGAAAAGCTGTATGTTCAGAAACTTCGTGACAAAACATTTATGGAATGTGCAAAAGTCGTTATTGCCAATAAAACTCGTGAACTCAAAAATGAAAAACATATTGGACAATGGTCATCTACACTGGAAACTTATATTTATCCAACCTTGGGGAATCTTAGCATCAGTGCAATTACTAAAGTTGATATTGCCGAAGTTCTTAGACCTATCTGGACTGAGAAAAACGAAACAGCTAAACGTATTCGTGGTCGTATAGAAACAATTTTTGATTACGCCAAGGCTATGGGATATTTTGTCGGTGATAACCCTGCCGAATGGAAAGGTAATCTTGAGCCAATCTTAGGCAACTTAAAGCAGGAATCACGCCCTCACCCATCCTTACCTTATGAACAGGTCTCTGAATTTATTCAACACCTGAGACAGAAAAAAGGAATTTCATCTAAAGCCCTGGAATTTGCAATTTTAACTGCCTGTCGGTCTGGTGAGATTTTTGGAGCTATATGGCAGGAAATTGATTTTAAGAATAAAGTCTGGATTATTCCTAAAGAACGAATGAAAGCAGATAAAGAGCATCGTGTTCCTTTGTCTCAACAAGCTATTAGTTTGCTTAAATCAATTCAAGCATATACTCAGCCACAAGATTTCATTTTTCCTGCACCTCGTAATGGGCAGATGCTTTCTGACATGTCATTGACCACTCTAATCAAACGAATGCATGAACAAAAAGTTGAAGAAGATGGCTTAGGCTATATAGATCCTAAACAAAACAGAGTGATCACGACACATGGTTTCCGCTCTACTTTCCGGGACTGGTCAGCAGACAAAACAGATTACCCTAGAGAGGTTTGTGAGCACGTACTGGCACATAAGCTACCTGATGAAGTCGAAGCTGCATATTTACGTGGGGCTTATCTGGAAAAACGTAAGAGTTTGATGACTGATTGGGCTCAGTTTTGTTGTAAATTATGATTAGTATTTACTGAAAATTCACACAATAAAATTACCCATTCAACTACAACTCCCCCCTATATATTTACAGGATATTTAATTCGTATATATTGATGATATATTTCATAATTACCCAAAAGTCTGTACTAAAATAACGCAAAATTCCGTACACTTTTGATGAGGGCTTGTAGGCGAAAATTTACAGGAATATTCAAACAAAATATTGAGATAGAGAAATCATGGATACCATAGTAGAACATTCTGAGAATACCACTTTAGGTGATCAAATCAAAATCGTAAATGATCTAGAAAAGTATGTATTTGAAAAAATCCGCTCTACTCCACCCTTCAATTTCAACAAATCTATCAGGATGGCAACTGATTTCGAAACGCTTAAAACAATAATAAATACATTACATGATGAAGGACTGTTTCGAGAATCGGATGAAGAGCGAGAAAAAAGGTTATGCACAGAACATGTGCAAATACCAACTCCTAATAATGGCAATAATAAAGCTGAAAAACTGGATTTTGAATATTTGCCTAAACATTATCATGAAATAATTCAAGGCATAAAAATTTATCGTTCTGCCATCGAAACTAAAAATCATGAGCAGGCTCAAGATTTATACAAAATATTGCTTAGAGAGGTCGCAAATCATTCCATTGGCTATATTCCAGAATTGTTACCTGAAGCTTTACAAGAATCTATCAAGCACATTAAGAACAGCTATCTTTCACAAGAGCTTGATGAAATCAAAGAAAAAGCTTATATAGATTTTGTTGAAGAATTTATCAAGAAATATGAATATGACCGTGTGTTACTTTGGAATGAGTTAAATTTTTCAAGAATAGACCAAAATACACTAAAGGAATTATCCTTTTTTTCATTTCGATTCATTGGTCCATTTAAAAATAAGTATGCTATACGAAAGCATAATTCAAAAATCTACGCCCTTACACCAAAAAAAATAATACTTTTCGAACAACTTATGGAATATTTAAATATAAGAGCAGAACTATATATACGTTATACATTAAGGCAAATATATACTCAAAAAGAAAAATCTTATAAAAAACTTCATTATAAAATTGACAAGCTTTTACGATCTGAGCTTAAAAAATATCAGATAGAAATATTAAATAAACAGCAACAAGTGAAAGTCTTTGCAAAGATTAGAACCAAATTTACACCTGAAATATTAGAAGTATTGAGGTACAAAAGGGACAGCAGGAAATTTAACTTTGATGATTTACAAGAATATATAAAGGAAGAAAAACGACGACAGCTCAAATTTAATATGCTTCTGCAAAAGCAAATTGTGCAAAATCTGACGAATTCGTCATTAAGCACTATAAGTGAACCTATCTATGATCAATTCTTATTTGCCCCTACGACATCAATTCACAACAGTCATGAACTGAGTGAACTCAAAGAAAAAGCTATTAGGAATCAATCCAATAAAAAACAAAGCGCTTTCAAATTGAAGATGCCTAAAACTTCTAAAGCAAATAGAAGCTTTATTGGTGATACTGAGAGGATGCTCAAAAAGAATCATGAAATCTATCAGTCTTTGAAAAATCTTCTAAATGATTAAATTCATCGCTTTTACATTAAGAAACATACAGGCTCCACGCACTTCCTGCATCAAGTGCATTTTCATTCAAGTACCTTCTATTCATTGGTTCAACACCTTCCTGATTGAACCAATGCTACAGAAGGAAATCTAAATGTCTACTATCCAAAATACGATTCAAATGCTGCGTCTACCTGAGCTGATTAAACTGATCGGTTTATCTCGGTCATCCATTTATGACCGACTGAACCAGCGGTCTAAGCGCTATGATCCAGACTTCCCTAAACCAGTGAAGTTAAATAATGCTTCACGCTGGTTACTCTCTGAAGTTGAAGCGTGGATTGAAAGCAAAATCTCATTCCGCGACCAAGCCGATTCGGTGAGCTAACGCCGTACTAGTAAATTCAAAACATAATGCAGCTGTGCAATGCATTCTGAAATTATAAGTATGGCTAGGCTATCATTTTAATTTTCAATGAATTACGGTCTTATATATTTACTATTAATCTATATCTATTTATCACATAACATTCTATGTATTTATAGCTGATTAGTAGTTTAAAAGTATTCAGATATATCAATACTTATATGACTCTATAGGTTGTTGGTGTATAGACATACTGGTGTAGAAGATATAACTCAAGCTCATTCTAATTTAGCTAAACCAACCAACATCTCATCATGGATACTGCGCTAAACAGTATCCAGTGGATGTCTATATTCAGAATACAGATCACAGTTGCACTTCTAATCTTAAATTGAGTGTAATGAACATGAATATTTTCAAACCCGATGCTGGTCGATATATGGGTACGCATGACCAATGGCTCCAGCAATTTGAAACCGAACTGCAAACTACTCCAGTCAATAATGGTGACAAAACCGCATTGATTGTAAATGCTCTGGATAACATCCTAGCGCCCGCACTTGGGAAAGCTAAAATCGTCAAACAATATAAAAATAATAATTTTGCTGAAGTTACAGCTGAAGTCAAAAAACTGTCGATGAATCAATATTCCTTTGTCGTCAAGCCCCCTGCTCACATGAGCAACTTACCTTCTGATATGGAAGAATATTTAAACTATTCTTCGCATTCAGACATTATCACTGGCCTCGATATTCAAGCATTTGATGATGCACAGAACCAAATGTCAGAAGAGGAATTAGAGCTACTACGGAATGGGACACCACCACCTTCTAGTCTGAAGGAGGATTTGCTCCCGTACATTAACGCCATGAATAAGTTTAGTGGATTAATTCGTGCTTTTTTCCATCGCCCCAACATTAGACGCAAAGTCTACGATGAGCGAAAAAACCTCAAAAATAATAAGTCTCGAATGATTAAACTGTTCAATTCCTTAATTGAACGCTATTCACGTGTAGTCGTTGTCAGAGTTGATTTATATCTCAAACATCAACTTGAGACTTTAATGCAAACGTATTTCAAAGCTGAAGATTGTTTGTCTAAAAATGATTTTGATGCATTTAAAAAATGCGCTGAACAGCTGCTAGAAAACAAGCGGCATAACCCCGTGTTGAAACAAGCCATCGGCTATATTTTTCGTTTTGAATATACACCAAGACGTGGATTCCACTTGCATACATTCTGGTTTTTTAATGGGAATAAGAATCAGGAAGACATTAGCCTTGCACAGGGCATTGAGCAGCTATGGAAAAAAGTGACCAATGATCAGGGTTATGCTTACATCTCCAATATGCGTAAGCATACTTACGAAAACTGCTTTTTAGGTACGATCGAGTATAACCAATCCGAAAAAAGGAAGTGGCTTGAGGATGGTTTCGATTATCACTGTAAAACCAGTCAGTTATTCATTTTCAGCAATATGAAAAATGGACGTCGTTTCCAGATTAGTCAACCTTTAAAACCACAGACTCGTGGACGCCCAAGATCAAAACTATTAGATCTCAATTCAATAACGGGAGATGAAGCATGATTAAATTACAGCCTGATGAATCATATGCATCCCTACTCAGCACTCACCACATTACTCAAGCGTATATTCAGCCTTTTATTGGCTATATCCCTAATAATCGCCCTCCTGTAGGCTTGGATGATTATTTGAAGTTATATTGTATGATTGCTGAAAATAAGACTTTTAAAATTATCTCTAAACAACCAACTTATGACTGTCTGGTGCCACATGTCTATCTAACGCCGAAAGGTGTTAATTTACTCAAGATTATTCAGGATATTCCGATTAATCCTTTTCTGACAGGTAAATTTTCAGATGTGATCATCAGACCAGAGATCAAGCTGATGGTTGATTTGCTGTATAAGCACAGGCTCATTGACTTTCCACTTGGATTGTATCAACAGTTTGAAGCAGTTGTTGATGGGTTCTGTCAGGATCTAAAAGTGAGATCTAAAACACGAGATTTTATGAGCTTGAAAAATCACTGGGATTCTTCATTTGGCAATTCTAGAAAGGCTTATAACCGTTTTGAAGAAGCTGTCTTATGTAACAATTCAATGTTTCAGGTTCATTCATTGCTTGTTTCTGCTGAGTTTATGAATGTTGATGATTTTTCAATGGATCAGAAAACATTTAGTCCTGTGACTATTGAGGATATGCTGCATGCCACGTCAGGTAAAATTATCGAAGCAGTCTGGGCTAACAATGCTGAAAATCACACTCTAGGTATTTTGTCGAAGCAGGAAACGACTATTCGAGGTTTTAAGAGTATTCGGCTCATATTTTTTTTAGCACGCGAAGATACCGAGTTTACCCCTTTTGCTGAATCTCAGCTCTATACAGATGTTGAACCTTTTGTATTCCGAGAAGGTAAAACCAGTGTTGTGTGGAGTGATATTGCCTGCATGAACTCAGGGATAGAACCTTTAGTTTATGGTATAGAAGCCAATTTTTATGATACAAGTCAGAACTATATTGGTATGCGTCTTACCACTTTAAAATACAGTTTGATTGGTCCTGAATACTGGGTTCGGTTTAAGTACACCAACACAACGTTTAAAGTTGAAAAAAGTTCATATTAATCGATCAGATTTATAATTAAGCACTTTATTGTGACCCTAAAAGTTTCGGCTTTCGGGGTTTTAAGTTATGCATCATTTTAAATGAATTACAATAGAATAGTGTACTTCAGTAGGTTTATAGACCACCTATGTCCATAATGAGCAAAAGAAGAGCTGAATAAAATTTCTGCAAACTTTATAATTAGTTATAAATCTTCAAGTATTAAAAAATCTTTTTTCATTTTAGGCCATTATGGATATACGACCAAGTTTCCTCAGCTACATCTTTGCAGACGCTACCAAGTGGCGAATGAATTATACTTTCCCAGAGCTAGTACTTGAGTTAGATACCAAAACCATAAAGCTTAATCTTGAGCAGGTGCTGGAAACACATATCCAAAAGGGCTGGATATGGTCATCATTGACACTGAAAACCCTCGATCAAAATTTTCAGTTCAAAGGTATATTCAACACACAGGCTGAAGAATTTCAAATCAAACTTCATGATGATGCAGAATTCCTGAGAAATAAAAGAAATGCTGAAAAAATCAAGGAAGCTTTGAGACCATTCTTACTGGAATATCAAAATTTTATCCAACAAAATATTTACCTATCCTATCGTCTATGCAACCTGTTTAGATCAGATTTATCACAAAAATCAAAAGCCTTAGTTGAACAATTTAATAGCCTCATTCAAAGGGATAGCACTTTTGCATTTGAGCCTATACTACAAAATCAGTTTGAACAACTTCGACAGTTTATTGAATTATCGATTCAGGCAAACTACGCTATTGATACCAAAAATAAGCGCTTCATTGAAAGTGAGTTAAAGACTTTTAAGAAATTTTTCGATCAGGTAGAGAGTACCCCCCTAACTGATGAACAACGGGTTTCCTCCATCATCTTTGAAGACCGCAACCTATTGGTCGCTGCAGCGGGTTCGGGGAAAACATCCACGATTGTTGGGAAAGTGGGATACGCCCTATTAACTGGACTCTATAAACCAGAAGAGATTCTTGTTCTGGCATTCAATAAAAATGCAGGTGAAGAACTGAGTGAGCGCATTAACTTTAGGCTAAAGGATACTCTCTCCCAGTTTGATAGCTGTGTCGAAGCACTTAATTTCCATAAATTTGGTGTTAAGGTCATTGGAAAAGCAACAGGTAAAAGCCCATCTGTATCCAACGATGCAGGAAAGCCTCAAGCCCTCCTGAATCGGATTATTCAACAATTAATCGAAACAGACTCAGACTTTCAGGAAAAGTATCTTTTATTTAAAACTGCTTATTTAAGAGCCCCTTTGTCACCTTTTGCTTTTAAGACTAGAAATGATTGGGAGAAGGCACAGAAACGATCATTTGACAGATTCAAGGATGGCTTCGAAACCTATCAAGGAGAGATTGTTAAATCCCATGGTGAAAAAGCAATAGCCAACTGGTTATATAGCCAAGGAGTTCCTTATCAGTACGAAAAAAACTACGAGCATGACACAGCGAATGAACAGCACCGCCAATATAAGCCTGACTTTTACCTGCCTGAAATAAAACTGTATCTGGAACACTATGCTGTAGACCAGCATGGCAAACCGCCTGCGCATTTTGGACAAAGATATCAGGAAGACATGAAGTGGAAATCAGGAATCCATCAACAATATAAGACGGATTTAATTACTACAACCTTTCATGAGTTTATTACAGGTTCCATCTTTCAGAAGTTGGAACAAGAGCTTAAATCAAGAGGGCAAATATTTAAGCCACGTAGCCTTGCTGAGATTAACGCCAAGGCACAGTCTATTTATGAATTTGATGCGAATGATCTTTATGCCAGTTTTTTAAGTCATTACAAGTCTAATCAAGCCAATATAGCCGACCTATTAGCCAGTCCCTCACTCAGCCTACGCGAAAGTCTTTTTTTACATCTATTTTCCAAGGTTTATCAAGAATATGACCAGTTCTTAAAAATTAATAAAGAATACGACTTCGATGACCTGCTGATTGAGTCTGCCCAGTTAATTAATGAAAAGAAATACAAAAGCCCTTTCAAGCTTATTATTGTGGATGAGTTTCAGGATACATCACAAGCTAGGGCCAGACTCATTTTGTCCTTATTGAATCAAATACCAGAAGCAAAACTGTTTTGTGTTGGGGATGATTGGCAAGCTATATACCGTTTTGCAGGCTCAGACATCAGTATTTTCACTCAATTTGAAAAGGTCTTTGGTTATACCAAACAAACTCAACTTACCCAGACATTCCGCTCTAATCAGGGTATCGCCAATGTTGCCAGTGGCTTTATCAAAAAAAATAAATTTCAGCTTCAAAAAGTCGTCAACGCCGTTGATAAGACCAGCAGTAAAGTGGTTGAAATAAACTTTTTAACAAAAACTCAGGAAATTAATGAATACCTGCTTAAAACCATTATGGAAATCAATAATGCCAATGCGGATTCAGGTAAGAAAAAATCCATTTATATTTTGGGTCGCTATAAATACCACAAACCTAATTTAGACAGTATTTTACCGTTTCTTAGAAATTGTACTTTTGAGTTTAAAACCATCCACTCTTCAAAAGGCTTACAGGCAGACTATGTCATCCTTCTAGGCTTAAATAGTGGCAGTAGCGCATTCCCTGCTGAAAAAGAAGATGATCCTCTTCTAAACTTAGTCTTACCACAACCTGAGATACATGCATTTGCGGAAGAACGTCGTCTATTTTATGTTGCACTAACGCGTGCAAAGGAAAAAGTTTATTTAATTGGAGAACGTAATTCAGTTTTTCTTGAAGAAATTACCAGTGATCAACTTTTTAAAGAATTTATCCATATACCTCAAGATGAGCATAAAGCGATCAATAGTAATATCCCACCAGAATGGTTGTGTCCAAAATGCGGACAAGGCCGTTTATGGAAAAAAACAGGAAAATTCGGTGATTTTTTAGCGCGCAATCGCTACCCAAATTGTGGATACACTAAAAGTTTAAAGCGTCGTTGAGTTTTGATGAACTCATTGAACTGACTATTGAATACATGTAGATCACAATAGAGCTACGGTTAGAATTGAGCACCAATACGGTTGATATAGACTAAATAAATCCAGCAAGCTGTACGCTTATTGGATTTATTTTTATTAGCTAACCTATTTATATTATTAAATGTAGCCTATTAATTCAGCGGCTTTTATGATGGATTGCATATAAAAAAAATAAACATTACAAAACAATAACTTAAGCAAAGTAAATTTGGAGTAACTTCCGTTTAAGTTTAAATAACAACCATATAGATAAAAAATGATCCAAATGAACTTATTTTTCGAAGTATTCCAAAGGACTAAGAAAAAAGCTATTCTCACAACAACTTATAAAAACTACTAAGTTTGGTATTTTTAATATGACTGAAAATATTCTTGCTGAACCCCAAAGAGAATCAGCTGGTGCCAGTACTTTTGGTAAATATAATTTTCAATACCATTGGGCTTTATGTAGAGTCATTGAAAAACATAAAAGCAATGAAGAGTATGCTTTACTAATTGAATATCATGAAGATGTTATAATCGCAAATAGCTTAAATGGACAAGAAGCCTTATTTGAGTTTTACCAAGTTAAAAATCAATCAGCCTCATTTACTGAAAACTCCCTAACAAAAAGAGAGAAAGGAAAAAAAGATACTTTTAAAAGCTCTGTCTTAGGAAAATTGCTAAGCTCTTGTATTGGAACACAATATGAAAAAAGAATCACTCAAATTGGCTTAGTATCATCTAGCGGATTCTCATTAAAAACAGAAAAGAATCTACAACTAGACATAATTAAGGTAGGTGACCTTAGCGAAGACTGCCTTAAGAACTTAACAGATCAAATTAATAATGAATTAGGCATTAGCTTATTACCATCTCATTTACAATTCATTGTCCCTGAAATTCAATTGGCAAACCAAGAAGATTATGTATTGGCTCAATTTGCCAAACTTGTAAATACAATATTCTCAGGAGCCCAATGCAATGCTGTAGATATTTATAGAGCAATAATCGATGAGATGGGACGTAAAGGTCGTATTCAGCTCGATTATAAAGAGTGGGATAGATTGATTAGTAAGAAATCGTTAACATCAGATGAGGTTAATGACGTTCTAGCATTAAATACAACTAGACCTACAATTACACAACTTGAAAATGACTTTAATGATCTTGTTTCGAATTTTGGATGGCGTCCACTTTCAACTAGAAATTTACGAAGTAAATTAAAAACTCTCGCATTAAAGCGCTCGGGATTTCCAACCTCATTTGATATCAATATAATTAGAACGGTTAAGTCATTGATTCAAAAAGTTGATTATAATTCTTTTTCTTCCGACTTAGACTATGTTAGTGCGCTATTCCATCAAGCTAAAGTTGATAATCTCGATAGCATAATTGCCGACTCAGATGATCTTAAAGTTGAAATTTTTTACGCATTATTAGTGGATGATTTATGAGTCAAAATTATAAGTTATTAATTAGGAATCTTAGGACACAAAAGAATGAGAAGCTTTCAATTTCAACGTCTTGTACTTATATCCGACTCGAAAAAGTTGGCGAATCAATTCGAATTTCCGAAGAGGTTAAATCTCGTTACAGGAGGCGATAATAGTATTGGTAAGTCCACTCTTGTAAAAAATTTATTTTGGGCTTTAGGGTGTGATCCTGATTTTGATGAAGAGTGGAAGAGCAATGATATAAAAGCTATCATATATTTCACTGTAAATAATATTTCGTATGTCGCAAGTAGATATCATGATTCAATCATATTTGGTCAAGTAGGATCTATATTAAGAAAATATCCTAAAATTACTGGTGAATATTCACAAATTTTTTCAGACATTGTTAATTTTGAATTAAAGTTAGCAAATCGTTCTGATAACCTAGAGTGTCCCCCACCAGCTTACTTTTTTTTGCCTTTTTATATTGATCAAAAAAGAAGTTGGAATCAGCCTTGGAATTCATTTGATAAATTGACGCAATTTTCAGGGTTTACACGTCCCCTAATTAGTTACTTCTGCGGTTATACAAAATCTGAGCATTTCGAGATGCAAGAAGAATTTTTTGTACAAAAATCCATCATAAAAGAAGCAGATGAACAAATTGCACGTATTAGTTCTGCTATAGAAGTAATTGAAGATATCTCTAATGATAAAACCAATATTGCTCTTTCAGAAGCAGAGCTAAATCATGTTCAAAATGAAATAGAAGAAGAGCTCCAAAATTTTCTTGAAAGACAAACTCGCCTTTTTGATACACAAACACAAATAAATTCTGAAATTTATGATTTAGAAAAACAACATAGAATAGCTTTAAATTCAGTACGTGAATTAGAAAAAGACTATGCGTTTGCTGTCGAGTACATTCCAGAAGACGTTTTAGAATGCCCAATGTGCGGAACTAAACATGATAACTCTCTACTCAGCCGTGCAGGAATTTTGACAGATAAAAGTTTACTTGAAGAAGAAGCTGATTTTATTAAAGAATCATTAAATCAAAAAAGAACAGCCTTAAGAAACTTACAAGAAGAACTACATGACGTAAGATTTGAAATTAATAGAATTAATGAAAAATATATTATTTCACCACATGAAAATCTAAATCAGAATATGCAAAGTGCCATACATTCAATTGCATTAAAAAATGTTAGTCAAAATGTTGCAGACGTTATTGTTTCTCATGAATCAAGATCCAAACGGGCTGAAAAAATTCAGAAAGAAATAAAATCAGATCAAAATAAGCTGCTAACTAAAAAAGAAAAATCTGATCTAAGTTATTATTTTTTCAATAATTTAGAGAAAAATATTGCAATATTGTCCGCTACTGGAATTAATCTAAATGGGGTCAAAACACCTATGGATTTTAAAAAAATTTTAGGCGGAGGAGCTGCTGAAGGAACCCGAGGAGTATTAGCATATCAACTTGCAATTCTTAAACAAATTGAATTTGCAAACAATTGTGCCATCGCCCCCTTCGTTATTGATACACCTAATCAACATGAACAGGCATCCGAGAATTACAAAAGAATTATTAGCTTGCTTCAACATAACCTTTCATCAAACATTCAAATAATTCTATGTGGAATGGATCATAGTGCCTTATCAGAGTTCAAAAAAGATTCTCATATAATTCGGCTAAATACAGATAAAATTCTAAAAAAACAACCATATGACGCATTATCAAAAGAGTATATTGAACTTGTAAACAACATCATTATCGAAGCGAAGATTGAGTGATAATGTAATAACTATCTCGCGATTAAATATATTTCAATTGTTGAAAATATGATTTAGATTTCAAATATACACTAGGAATTAAAAATATTTCTTAGAATTTAATAGGTTAGTTTAAATGATTTTTTATTTTTCAGAGACATTAAATATTGAAAAGTTTGAAGGCATACACTTATTACAAGATCACATAGGCACGAATTTTAAGGGACCATGGGATGATTTTGACTACATTATTACCTTTCAAGTATTTCATGTTTCAAATCAAAGTAAAAAAAAATTAGGAAATATAAAAGTACTATCTAAAAACTCAAAAAACACATCAACTCTTTTCAAAAAAGAGAGCAATCTTGTTAGTGAAAAAATTTATAATATATCAGACATCCTTGATCCTGCTGAATTTATATCAATTGGCGAAAAGTTTGACTATTATAAAATAATTAAATCAATATTTAGCTCCCCACAAAATGAAAGATATCTAGAGTCAATTTGTGATATTTGTTTTCATAGAAGTAATTTAGAAGAATATATTCAATGGGAAGGCTACCAAAGCAGTTTTATGCGAAGTAATTCCTCTAGTGCTATATTAAATAAAGGATTTCAAATTGCATTGGGACAGTACATTGCAAACAAAAATTTTGAAATTACAATTGATACATTAGGTGATACTTTTGAACCAATAACATTCAACTTTAATAAGGATAGACCAATCGGTGAATCTAATATTTGCTTATTAATCGGAAAAAATGGTGTAGGCAAGTCACACATATTAAAAGAAATCAGTAAATTAGTTACTGGTTTAAGTCCCTACACCAATACTCTACCTGCTTTTCATAAATTAATAATTATTGCATATTCTCCTTTTGAAAATTTTTATTGCCACAATCAAATCTTCAACATGTTAGATGAAAGATATTCAAGTAATTCATCTAAATCAAAAAAAAGTTATAAAAGAAAGAGAATGCATATTAATGAATATTCATACATTGGATTTAAAAATGAAGAAGGAAACTTTGATTTAGATTACCCAGCTAAACGCAGTATTGAGTCTTTAATTAAAATTATAAAATATGACCAAAAAAACAACTGGTGGAAAGAAGAAAAAACTAGATTCTTAATATTAAAAGAAACTCTTAAATTATGTATGGATTTTGACGATATTTTTATTATAGATAATAACAATAATGAAACTCTTATATCTAATGATTTATCACTAAATAAAATAAAAGAGTCATCTATAAATTATAAGACTGGTCTTATCTTTAAAAAAAATAATATTAATCTTTCTCTAAGCTCAGGACAAATAATTTATTCTTACATACTACCGTCTATTATGTCCGAAATTGAAGAAGAAAGTTTATTAATTCTAGATGAACCAGAATTATACTTACACCCTGAATTAGAAGTAAACTTAATAAATATGATTAAAAATATTTTATTTGAAACAAATTCATATTCAATAATAGCAACACACTCTTCCATTATTGCAAGAGAAGTAGAACGGAAATCTATTAACATTTTGAGAAAAAAAGATAATATAACCAGAGTCTTTAAACCATCCATTGAAACCTATGGTGAATCGATTGTAAGAATCATTGCTGAAGTCTTTGATGACAACTATATTGAAAAACCCTTTCAGCATGAAATCAATAAATTCATTAATAGCAATGAAAATTTTTCTTTAGATAACATAAAAAACCTTGTTGGAGATGATGCATTGATCCACTTACTTTCAGAAATTAATAAAGAAGAGGAAATCATTATTATTGAGGATAATAAGTGAAATATTTAGACAGTTTTAAAAGTACTCTTCCTTGCAACTGGCTAGAACTAGCAACAAATTCCAGGAAAAAGAATGTTAATGAGCTTATAACTTTAAAAGATTCTTTAGCTATAAGCTATTCAGGTTATGAGAGTCTTATTCTTCAATATCAAATAAAGCCTGCTGTAAGTCAATATTCACAGCATAAAGATTTACTACACTCCTATTATAATTCAGCACCTAAAGAATTAAATAAGTCGCTTGTGAATCGCAGAAATAATCACGGGCTTCTTTATTGTCCTTATTGTGGTGATCCTAAAAAACCAGACACCTTGGACCACTTCATTCCTAAAGATGATTGGCCCGAATTTTCAATATTTCCAAATAACCTTGTTCCTCAATGTAGAGAATGTGCCCCTATAAAAGGAACAAAATAGATTTCTTTCATAAGTCATTTTTCACTCAGCTCCAAGTTATAAATTCCAGCAATTAGATTGAATCTTAATGCTAGTCTTTTGCCTCGATTGCGATATCGCTCAGCAAGAATTTTGAAGGTTTT
>NZ_VOZP01000021.1:0-51012 GCF_013419735.1 Acinetobacter sp. YH12064 | reverse complement strand
TGCTCATTATAGGGCAATTTCTTACACGTGCAAGTGCTTTTCACTCACAAAGAACACGAGTGTTTTATTTTTATGCACCATTATGGTTCAAAAAATACACTTTACTCACATAAACACATGATATTTATTACAAATATCATGTAAAATATTTTTCCTATTTTGTGCGCTTAGTTTTTTTCAGGTGCTGCTTTAATCACCACACTCTGTATAACTACTGGGTTTACAGGGACATTCTGGTGCATTCCATAGTTCGCAGTTGGAACTTTTACGATTTTATCGACGATATCCATACCTTTAGTGACCTTACCAAAAACAGCATATCCCGCATTCATTGCACTTTTATTGAGGAAGTCATTGTCTGCAACATTAATAAAGAACTGACTACTTGCTGAATCAGGATGATTCATCCGTGCCATTGCCAATGTGCCGCGTTTATTGCTCAAGCCATTACTTGATTCATTCTTAATAGCCGCTTTTGTTGGCTTCTCCTGCATTTTGACATCCATGCCCCCACCCTGAACCATAAATCCAGGAATCACGCGATGAAAGATTGTACCGTTATAAAATTTTTCTTTTGCATAGCTTTCAAAGTTTTTTGCTGAGATAGGTGCCTTGTCATTGAATAGTTCAATTTCAATATTGCCTTGAGAGGTTTTCATTTCGACAATAGTATTGGCAGCAAAACTGCTTAAGCTCACACAGCCAAGTACTGCTGTAAATAAAATCTGTTTTAACATTTGCTAACTCTTCTGATTGATCTCGTACTTGTTATTGACTGTATATTAGTCTTTGATGATTAAAAAGTAATTATTCTGCCATTATTAAAACGAGAACAATGATGACGCAAATAATACCGTCGGACGCTCCATTGACACATTTACCGCCTTGGCAACTGCGTGGCGATGCTTTTATTTTAAATTATTGGATCTCTCCGAGTTTTATCCAACAAGCGCAGATGTTCCGTTTAGCGACATCACCTTTGGGTCGTATGGTTCAGGTGTTATTGGTCCGATACCATGATTCGCCTGTGGGTCCTTATGACGAATTGCTGATTTTAGATCACCCTTTATTGAGTAAGAAAAGGTTAAGTTCGATACCTAAGATTTATGTTTCGACAGATATCTCTGTCATTCATGGCCAAAAACTCTGGGGTATTCCTAAAGAGTTGGCAAAGTTTGAATGGCAACAACATGACAATGAAGTGGTCTGTACTATAGAAGTTGAACAACAAAAGATGCAGATCCGTTTAAAAAAATCACGTTCACAGCGTTCTTTCTATATTAATAGTCATCATATCCCTGCAGCGATGTTGCAAATCAGACAAGCGTGGGAAGGTAAGCGCTATCAATTTTCACCGAAGTTTCGCGGACGGCTCTCTAAACTGAAACAGGTAGAATGGCACAACACACAGGAGATTTTTCCAAATTTTTCTGAAGCACGATTATTGCAAAGCTTTTATGTCCCAGAATTTAGCCTCGTTTTTCCTGCTGCAAAAATCCAAGATAAATAACCCAATAAATAAAAAACCAGTGTTTCACGTGAAACACTGGGTTTACTTTATATAAAGGAATGATTAGCTACGTTTATCCCAAAATTTACGGAACTTCGTACTGATCTCGATCACGTATTTTTTAGCTCGGTGCGAAACCGGGGTTAAATTGATAAAACCATGAGTTTGATCGGTATATTCTTGATAAAACACTTTCACCCCTTGCTGACAGAGTTTATGCGAATAAATTTCACCTTCGTCATGTAAAACGTCATGCCCTGCTGTCACGATATACGCGGGTGCGATACCTGCCAATTTTCCATAGGTTGGTGAAATTAATGGATCATCTAAGGCCACTGCATGTTGTTCTGCATATAAAGCCGTTACGACATCAATATCTTTTTCAGTCAGAACTAGACCATCTTTATAAGCATAGAAAGATGGGTGGCGACTCTTGAAATCCACTACTGGGTAAATTAATAGTTGAGCTTGCGGGGCAAAAACTTTTTGAGCACTGCGCTGTGCAACCGCAGTAGCAATATTGCCGCCTGCACTATCCCCTGCCACCGCAATTCGATTTTTTAGAATTTTAAACTGACGACTATTTTGATAAGTCCAAGCCAAGGCATCTTCACAACTTTGCATTAATTGAGCTGGGCTGGCTTCTGGTGTTAAAGGATAATCAATACTTAAAACTTGTGCTTTGGCATGCACGGCCAATAAACGACAAACTTCATCATGCGTGTCTAGACCACCCACCACAAAACCACCACCGTGATAGAACACGATCATCGGTAATTTTTTATTTGGAGCAGGATGATAATGACGCGCAAACAGCGTAGCACTTTGTAAAGGTAGACGTATATCTTGCACTTGTTTCACAAAGGTCGGCTTGGTCTTGATCGACTCCATCTGTAAATCAAATAATTTACGAGACTTCACATAGTCTTCGGTCACAAAGCCTGACTTACCTTGCTTGAGTTGAGCCGCCATCATGCATTTCACCAGCGGATCTAATTCTGGAAAAATAAACGGATAATCGAGACGTTTTGCGAGGCTTTCTTTGGCAAAGTTAGGAAGACGATCAAGTAACCGAGCAGCCGTACCTTGGCCTTTATCTTTCATATTTTTAAGTGATTCATTCAATGCAAACATGCTCTATCCTTCGAATTATGCTCTTCATACTTTCTACATGATCTAGGTCAAATGTGACCATATTCACATATAAGTCTCAACATCGACATACATAGTACAAACCTAGTTAAGCTAATCTTCTTTTATAGAGTTGTCATTGACAATTTACCCAAGTTTTATGGGTTGATTATGCTAACCCATTCTCGATAAAGGATACTCACCATGGCTAAAAAGATCATCCTTCTGTCTTTTGCGACTGCTTTTTTGGCTGTAGGCTGCGTAGCATTCCCTGAAGATGGTTACTACGATGGACGTTATGATCAACGTTATGACCGCCGTTATGATCATAATGATCGTCGCTATGATAATCGTTATGATCGCCGTTACGACAGCCGTTATGAACAAGACCGCCGTACATGGGAACGTCAGCAACAACAACGTAATCGTTTAGAGCTTGAACGTAGAAAGCAGCAACTTGACCAGCGTAACTGGGAACAGAATCGTAAAAATCAACAAGAGTGGGATCGTCGTAAAAACGAACTCGAACGTCAACGTCTAGAACAACAGCGTAAATACTCTGAAGCTGAACGTCGTAAACGTGCTGAACAAGATCGTCAAAAAGTCAGCAAAGAGCGTCAGCGCTTAGAAGAACAGCGCCGTAAAGCCAGTCAAGATCGTAGAAAACAAATTGAGCAAGAGCGCAAAAAAAATATTCAAGATTTAAAAAAGGCATCAGATCAACAACGTAAAGCAGCTGAAGAACGTCGTCGCGCGTGGGAAAATCGCCGTTAATTGTTGTTTTTGCAGATCGGTTAAAAGTAAAAAGCTCATCTACATGATGGGCTTTTTTTTCATTCACTAAAAATAGAAAAGGTAAAAAAAGCAATAGAAAAAAAATAGACAGAAGAGGCATCCTATCTTCTGTCTATTCTTGACTGCCTGTTGTTACAGGTCAGAGAGCATTAAACAATCTTATTGCTGAACTGTAGGTTGCGGTGCAGGCGCAGATTGAACTTCAGCACCTTGAGCTGATGGATCTGCTTGAACCACAGCACCCGATTGCTCTGTCGTTACAGATGCTTCAGTTGCAGACGTTACTTGTGCGGTTTCTGGAGATTCTACAGTTTCTTGAGAAGTACAACCTACCGCAGCTAAACCAAAACCTAAAACTGCGACAGCGAATAAACCAATTTTTTTCATCTTCATTATTTCCTTCATTGAATCATTAAAAGCAAAGCTCAACTTTGCCCGAGTCATAATGGAAAATAATTCTGTGAAGTTCCCACCTTCTAAGTTGTACTTTGTACGAGACACGGTACAGCTTATGAAATGTTTTATTAATCAAGCAGTTTTCTTTTATAGTGAGGCTTTACATCATTTATTTAACTCAAGTGCTTTGTTTTTTATTAATAAAATAAATATACATGGTTTTAAATCAAGCGTGATCTCAGCTTTTGAATACAACAAAGTCCAACAAAACTTGCAGCTCAGTTACTTAAGTGGCTGTTTTTATAAATTTCATGCAAAAAAAAGCCTGCTTATGAGAGAAGCAGGCCATGAAAAACACATTTGAAATAAATTAAGAAACTACAGCGATATAATCTGAAACAAAGAATACTGTGCTGATCATTTTTTGTGAAATATTTAATAAAACTGATACTAAGAGTTTTTATGTATAAATATTAACCACTATTTTTTGAGGCAAAAAAAATGCTGATTCTTGGGAAATCAGCATGGAAAAGTGTTTCTAAAATCTAGAGGTAGTCACCATATCCCTCTCTCCAGTGGATATGGTCACTTCCGATAGATAAATTATGCAAATTTTCAGGCACAAAGAGAAACCGTTAAAATTTATGATGAAAATCTATAAATCCGATCAAAATATGATTATACATTCAAATCAATAATTTATATTTTCATAGAATTTAATTTTGCAGTCGATATTTTGCTGAAAAACCATTTATTTGAATAAAAAACTGCATTTAATCGCTGACTTCGCTTGAATTTTTATCCCCTGCCCCGATTTCTTTTATTAATCATGAATTCAAAACGCATGGCAGTTACGCATCGATGTCGTTTGAACGCACAGCTATAAGGACTGAACATGTTTAAGAACCCATTTAAACGGAGTAAATCAATGGCGACTGAGCAAAACCAAGACGCTCAAGATCTTCAACAAGAGCAAGCAGAACAGCAAACTCAAGCTGAAAACGAGCAAGCTGAAGTTTCAGTTGAAGATTTACAAGCACAAATCACCAATTTAGAAGAAAGCTTAAAACTTGAAAAAGCACGTACTGCAAATGCCGTATATGAAGCGCAAAAAAGTGTAGAGCGCATTCAACGCGAATCTGAAAAGCATAAAGATACTGTGCTGGAAAAATTTGCAAAACAATTGCTTGAGTCAGTTGATAACCTTGAACGCGCGATTGCTGCGGCAGGTGATGAAAAATCAGGTTTATCTGAAGGTGTAGAACTTACACTGAAATCATTGCTCAGCACTTTAGAAAAATTTGGTGTGGTTGCTGTGGATACTGCAAATGGTTTCAATGCAGATCTTCATCAGGCTGTGGGCATCGATCCAAATGCCAAATCAAATGAAATTGGGACAGTATTGCAAAAAGGCTATAGCTTAAACGGTCGTCTATTACGCCCTGCTATGGTTATGGTTGGTGCATAAAGACAAATTTTCTGAGACGAATTAAAAATTTTAACCAATATTACTTGAAAATTTTTGATTGGCTCTCATATCGGATAACAAGCGAAAACATCGTAAAAGAATTTTAGAGGAAACATCCAAATGGCGAAAATCATTGGTATTGACTTAGGTACTACAAACTCTTGCGTAGCAGTACTTGAAGGCGACAAAGTAAAAGTAATCGACAACGCTGAAGGCGCTCGTACAACCCCATCTATTATTGCATATAAAGACGGCGAGATCCTTGTCGGTCAATCTGCTAAGCGTCAAGCAGTGACTAACCCTAAAAACACATTATTTGCAATCAAACGTTTGATCGGTCGTAAGTACCAAGACCAAGCTGTGCAAAAAGATATCGGCCTTGTACCTTACAAAATCATCAAAGCTGACAATGGCGATGCTTGGGTTGATGTAAACGACAAGAAACTTGCACCACAACAAATCTCTGCTGAAATCTTGAAAAAGATGAAAAAAACAGCTGAAGACTACCTTGGTGAAACAGTAACTGAAGCGGTAATTACTGTTCCTGCGTACTTTAACGATGCTCAACGTCAAGCGACTAAAGATGCAGGTAAAATTGCTGGTTTAGATGTTAAACGTATCATCAACGAACCAACAGCTGCTGCACTTGCGTTCGGTATGGACAAAAAAGAAGGCGACCGTAAAGTTGCGGTTTACGACTTAGGTGGTGGTACTTTCGACGTATCAATCATTGAAATCGCTGACCTTGATGGCGACCAACAAATCGAAGTGTTGTCTACAAACGGTGATACATTCCTTGGTGGTGAAGACTTCGATAATGCATTAATTGAATACTTGGTTGAAGAGTTCAAGAAAGAACAAAGCGTAAACTTGAAACAAGATCCGCTTGCACTTCAACGTTTAAAAGAAGCTGCTGAAAAAGCAAAAATCGAGCTTTCTTCTTCGAATGCAACAGAAATCAACCTTCCATACATCACAGCAGATGCGACTGGTCCTAAACACTTAGTGATCAACGTGACTCGCTCTAAACTTGAAGGTTTAGTTGCTGAATTGGTTGCTCGTACAATTGAACCATGTAAGATTGCACTTAAAGATGCAGGTCTTTCAACCTCTGACATCTCTGACGTAATCTTGGTGGGTGGTCAGTCTCGTATGCCACTTGTACAACAAAAAGTACAAGAGTTCTTCGGCCGTGAGCCACGTAAAGACGTGAACCCAGATGAAGCTGTAGCGATGGGTGCTGCGATTCAAGGTGCAGTACTTTCAGGTGATAAAACTGACGTACTTCTTCTTGACGTAACTCCGCTTACACTTGGTATTGAAACAATGGGTGGCGTGTTAACAGCGATCATTGAGAAAAACACGACGATTCCTGCGAAGAAATCTCAAGTGTTCTCAACTGCTGCAGACAACCAACCAGCTGTAGACATTTCAGTTTACCAAGGTGAACGTAAAATGGCTCAACAAAACAAATTGTTGGGTAACTTCCAATTGGGCGATATTCCACCTGCTCCACGTGGTGTACCACAAATTGAAGTATCATTTGACATCAACGCTGATGGTATCTTGAAAGTATCTGCAAAAGATAAGAGCACAGGTAAAGAGCAATCAATTCAAATTAAAGCTAACTCTGGTTTGAGCGATGCTGAAATTGAAGCGATGATCAAAGATGCTGAAGCGAATGCTGAAGAAGATCGTAAATTTGAAGAATTAGCGAAAGCACGTAACGAAGCTGATGCACTTGTTTCTTCTGCTCAAAAAGCAGTAAAAGATCTTGGTGAACAGGTAACTGCTGATGAGAAATCTGCAATCGATGCTGCTGTAGCTGAGCTCGAAGCAGCGACTAAAGAAAACGATGTAGATGCAATCAAAGCGAAAACTGAAGCACTTCAAAACATCATTATGCCGATCACTCAACGTGCTTATGAAGCTGCACAAGGTCAAGGCGGTGCTGAAGGTTTTGATCCTAACGCTTTCCAAGGCGCTGAAGGTCAAGCTCAAAAAGCAGATGACGGCGTTGTAGATGCTGAGTTCACTGAAGTAAAAGATGACAAAAAATAATTTGTCGCTTTAACTGAGTTTTTCAAAGCTCAAAAAGACCGCGCGAAAGCGCGGTTTTTTTTGTGGATGATTTTGTCTGCATCAGGCAATATTCAAATAACACGCTTAAGCTCAAACAGCCACATTCTTCTCGACTGCCAATCTGTCTAAACTTAGATTTGCATAGCACTAAATTTCAGTTAAATTAATGCAAAATAATCAAGTTTTGCGACGCTATGCGTTTGATTTTAATTATTGTTGTCATCGTTTTGAGTACTTGGTGGATCTTTCAAACCAAGCAGCATCCTCAACTGAAATTTAATTCAATTTCAGATCGAATTTTACACCCTCTCGATACCCGTTTGCGTTATCGGGTTGCTGATGTCGATCCGCGTTTTGGATTAAGCCAGCAACAAGTCATTCAACTTAGCGAAGAAGCCGCAGAGATATGGCATAAAGGGACACTCAAACCGTTATTTATCTATGACCCAAATGCACAACTGGCGATCCATCTAATTTATGATGATCGCCAAGAACAATACAATGCCTATAAGCAAGTCCAAAAGACCTTAGCCGCAGATAAAGCCCGTAATGATTTATATGCCGAGAACTTAGCAAATTCGAGAAAAGGTCTGGAGATGAATGAGCAACAGCTCCGATCAAAACAAGCCATGATCCGTGCGGAAATCGCACAGCTGTCGCAAGAACGTATGAATTGGAGCCGAATAGAGCATGCACAAGACCCCAATATGCAACGCGTTGAAAGAGAACTTGAGCAAGTTAAAGCACAAGCGATGCAATTAGACCAAGAAATAGATCGATTTAATCAGCAAAATGATCAATTTAACCAACAAGTCTTAAGCTATAACCAGCAAATCGATCAATATAATGCAGGCGTGATACAAGCCAGTCAGCGCTTTCCTGCTCGAGAGTTTCATAAAGGCGTTTTTATGGGGGATCAGATTCAGATTTATCAATTTGATGCCGAAGATGATTTACGTCTTACCCTTGCCCACGAACTCGGACATGCTCTCGGCTTATCTCACCATAATGACCCTGCTGCATTAATGTACCCAATCTTAGGCGCGCAACAATTAGAAAACTTTAAACTGATGCCAGCAGACCAAGGCTTACTATATTATCGTTAGAACACCCTGAGCAAAAAAAACCATACAATCTATAAGGATATTATAGGATTCACCAACAATAATTAGCATTTCATGTTATTGTTGATTTGCAATAATTCCCTTATATCAATGACATCTTACGTGGAGAGCAATGTGAGTTACTACCATATCTTAATTGAAGTGAATGACCACATCAGCACGATTGAACAAACCCGTGATATTGAGATTTTTGATATTACAGACATTCAACCTTATCTCCATGCGGTACTTTTACCCTTTTTTAATGAGCAATTAATTGAGCTCGAAGACGAAAATCTTGAGTTTAAAGATGTCTTGCATTTACAGGTCAAACAAACCCTATTGCCGATCCGTGACCTCATCGAAGAAGAACAACGCCTGCTTCCGAGTGATACCGATGTCACCATTACGGCATATGAAATTTTTAATAATTATCAATTGACTCAAGACGTGACTACCGTAATTTTAGATCTATTAGAAGCACTAAAATTTGAAGCCTAATATCGATTTTAAACATTAAAAAAGCCCTCTAAATGAGGGCTTTTTTATGGCTCAATTCATCATTGCGATTAGATCGAGAATGAAGATCCACATCCACACGTGGTTGTCGCATTCGGGTTTTGAACCACAAATCGAGAACCTTCAAGACCTTCAATATAGTCGACTGTTGAACCAACTAAATATTGATAGCTCAGTGAATCAACCAACATCTTCACATCACCATTGATGAATTCAGCATCATCTTCGTTTTGGCTTTCAGCAAAATTAAACCCATATGAGAAACCTGAACAACCACCACCAGTCACATATACACGTAACATAAGGTCTTGATTACCTTCACTCTCACGCAATTGGCGTACTTTATTGGCAGCATTGTCAGTCAGCACAAGTGCTTGAGCATTCATGATGGATTCCTCTGAGTCATTGGGGTGTCTTTAAAAAGAAAAGACCATATTTCAAGTATAACATACTCAATATATGGTCAGTCTTCACAGTTTAAAGTTAAATCAGAGTATTTTTCTCAAGATTCATTTAAAACTTATTTATAGTTTTCTTCCTGTAATGCGCATTCGAAGTTTTTCGGATCTTGTTTACAGCGGAATTGCCATAATAGTTTCATCATTCGCTTGTCGTAGATACCACGTTTAGTCAAATCAATACGCGCTTCACGCATCATTTTTTGATAACCAGCTTTGTCTGCAGTTGGAACATCCATCCAATATTTGGCTGGAATTTCCGATTTCATTTTTCCTAAAATGGTGAATGCACGAGGTAATTGTGTTTTGACCCAATCACGTGATTTTTGTCCATAACCTGCAGGGAATTTATCTGGGCGAATAATGATATTTCCCGTCACTTGTAAAATTGGATAATTGACGATTGCGCCTTTGCTGCCTAAACCTTTATGTAATTCCAATGGTTTGAACACCGCAGCAGGTGCCCCAATTATATCTACCTGACCATTGTTAAATTTGGCGCCAAAATTGGTTACATCAGCACTGACTGCTTGAGCTCCGACCTGCTGCACCATAATTTTCTGTGCTTCATCATAGTCAAGCACCGCAATTTTTTTACCTGCGGCTTTAGCGACAGTATTAATACTTCGGTCATTCACTAACAGATAGGCATCACCAACAGGTATCACACCTGCCACTTCATATTTACTATTAACCATGCTCTTCGCAAATGTTGGACTTGCAAGACCTTGCATAACTTTTACGGCCAATTTCAAATCTGGAATCGCACCAATGGCATCTAAAGAACCAGTAAAATTATTGAATTGGCGACCACGCATACCAGTAACACTGATCCCATCACATTTACCGGCTTTAAAATCTTCTGCAATCACTGCTTCATTTTGACCGACGCGGAGCTCAATGTCTGCGCCCCAGTTTTTTGCCGCCAATTGATAATCTTTCATCAGGGTAAAAACATCACCATTTTTACCGACCAAATCAAATACGCATACCACTTGCTTCGCTTGAGCTACGCCATTTACCGCTATTAATGCAGCAGCAACGCTCAATACCTTTGTCCATTGTTTCATACTGACTTTCCTTGTTTTTTACTGTTTTTGTTTTTAACCATTTTTTTAATTTTGGGTCATGCTAAGTTCGATTCAATTGACTCACAGCCCTCGATTTGAATTTAGATTACCTGAATATTTGCTCACTCAATGGCGAGAATGACCTGTAAATTTGCAAAAAAAAGCCTGGATAAATCCAGACTTTTTTCTTTAAATATCAGCTTATTCGCCGCCAAGTGAACATTCAAAATTAGCTTTATCGACAGAACAACGTGCCTTTTTCAAAACAGACATCATGCCTGCATCGTAAATGCCACGCTTCGTCATATCCATACGACCTTCACGCAGTAATTTTTGATATTTGGTTTTATCTTCTGCACTTAGGTTAAGTTTATATTTCGCAGGAATACCTGCTTCTAGACGGTTAATCATCGCGATACTCTTCGGTAAGTGTTTCACAAACCAATCACGTGATTTTTGACCAAAGCCTGCAGGAAACTGATCAGGACGAATAATAAAGTCCGCAGTCACTTGTAAAACTGGGAAGTTAAACATCGCACCATTGGTACCTAAACCTTTATAGATCTCTAATGGTTTGTAGGCATATGCAGGCGCACCCACCATATCGACCTGACCATTATTAAACTTCGCCACAAAGTTAGATACATCTGAAATCACAGCTTGAGCGCCGACACGTTGCACCATGATTTTTTGTGCTTCGTCATAGCCTAAAACTGCAAACTTTTTACCTGCTGCTTTTTCAATTGAGTCAATTTTTTTGTCTTTGACAAAGATGAACGCTGAACCTAGTGGGGCAATACCCGCCACTTCGTATTTTTTACCACCTAGGTTACTAACCATTTTTGCAGCATTACGTTGGTCTAATGCAAAGGTAATCGCACGTTGCGCAATCGCATTGCTCGGTGCGCCACCCAGCGCATCAATAGAGCCTGCAAATTTATTGTACTGACGGGCACGCATCGCCGTCATAAATACGCCGTCACATTTACCTGCTTTAAAGTCATTGTCGGCTACTGCTTCGTCTTGACGCGGAATTAAGTTAATTTCAGCACCCCAGCCTTTTGCTGCAAGCGCCCATTCCTGAGCCATTTGATATGACTCGCCTGACTTACCCAGTAAGTCAAATACACAGATATCTACTTTTGCTGCCTGAGCTGAACCAGCAAAGCCAATTGCAGCAAACGTAGCCAATGATAGGAGCGTTTTTTTCATTCTATTTTCCTTTCAAATCTTTTTATGGTTCAGAGGTGTCCTTACACAAGCCCGATATTAAGCAAGTTAAATTAAAAAAAATAGAGCATTTACTCCATTTATTTATGTCATTTTGGCATATTCTGTTTTTCTGTGATGCATATCACTTTTTATTCAAAGTGAAATTATAAATATAATCATCATCTTATATTTGCAAAAATGGCTTTTTACATTTACAGCGATTGCATCAAAATTTACAAAGAAATACAGAAAAAAGCTTATTCACCCGCCACTGAACACTCAAAATTGGTTCGCTCAATCGTACAACGGGCTTTTTTTAGTACCGTCATCATGGTGGAGTCATAGATCCCTTGTTTGGTTAAATCCATCCGTCCTTCACGCAATATTTTCTGATACTTCAACTGATCATCTTTGCTGAGATTCATCTTATATTTGGCAGGAATTTCAGCTTCCATACGTTTCACCATGGCAAAACTTTTTGGTAATTGCTTAACAAACCATTGCCGAGAAGGTTCAGCAAAACCTTCTGGGAATTTATTATTACGAATAATCAGGTCTGCCGTGACATTCACCACAGGAAAATTCACCATCGCCCCGGTAGTGCCTAAGCCTTTTGAAATTTCGAGTGGCTTAAAGGCATAAGCTGGCGCAGCAACAATTTCAACTTCGGCCTGATTAAACTTGCGAATAAAATTAGAAATTTCTGACATCACTGGCACAGCGCCAACACGGTCGACCATCACTTTTTGCGCATAATCATAATGCAAAATGGCAAATTTTTTACCTTCAGCTTTTTCTAAATTATTGATATTGCGATCACGGACAAAAATGTAGGCTGAACCAATTTGCCCGATCCCTGCCACTTCATAACTATCTTTCCCTAGATTGCTAATCAGTCGTTTACTGTTCCGTTTATCTAAGACATAGGTAATGGCTTTTTGTGCGATAGTATTATTCGGTACACCGCCAATGGCATCAATCGAACCGGCAAATTTGTTATACGCACGTGCCCGCATCGAGGTCATATAAAATGCGTCACATTTCCCTTCTTTAAAATCTTTATCGACTTTGGATTCATCTTGATATGAAATCAGTTGAACTTGTGCTCCCCATGCCTTACTGGCCAGAGACCACTCTTCCATCAGCTTATAAGATTCCCCCGCTTTTCCAAGTAAATCGAACACACAAACCTTCTGATTGGCATAGCTTTGTGCAGACATCACACCTGAAAGAAGCGATAAAATTAAAATTCCTTTTCTCATTTCTTATATTCCCAATATGTTTTATTAATCCATTTAAAACAACAACTTGAAATATTTTTTTAATACTATAGCCAGTTCAATATACCTAAATACGTGGAATCTGTCACATTTTTTCAGATGGTTGCGATGCTTTGTTTTTTCTTTTGCAAAGCCATCCATTAGAATAACCCCACATTCTTCTTGTTTAGTTAGTTCCATGATTCAGTTAGACCAACTTTCCATTCGTCGCGGTGGGCGTGTTTTATTTCAAAAAGCATCTATGCAATTGCATCCAGGCTGGAAAATCGGCTTAACCGGTGTAAATGGTGCGGGTAAATCGACTCTTTTTTCTGCGCTTTTAGGTGGAATGGAATCTGATGGCGGATCCTTAACTCGTCCTGCAGTATGGACCGTCGCGCATATGGCACAAGAAATCAAAGCACTGGATATGAAAGCGATTGATTTCGTTCTATCAGGCGATGAAGAATATTGGGAAATACAACATAAACTTGAACATCCAGAACAATTAGACAATGAAGCATTGGCACACTTATATGGCCGATTTGATGAAATCCATGGCTATACAGCACCATCTAAAGCCTCACAATTGATGGCTGGCCTGGGATTTTTTGAACATCAATCCCAGCTCAATGTTTCAAGCTTTTCAGGTGGTTGGCGTATGCGTTTAAACCTTGCGCGTACCCTGATGAGCCGTTCCGACCTATTATTACTCGATGAACCAACCAACCACTTAGACTTAGATGCGATTTTGTGGTTAGAAGATTGGTTAAAAGCTTACGAAGGTACACTAATCTTGATTTCACATGACCGTGATTTCTTAGATGCGGTGACTGATCATATTTTACATATCGAAAATCAAGAGCTGACACTTTACACCGGCAACTATTCGACCTTTGAACGCACCCGCTCTGAGCGCTTGGCACAACAACAACAAGCCTATGAAAAGCAGCTTGAAACCCGTGCGCATCTCCAAAAATTTATTGACCGTTTTAAAGCTAAAGCCACCAAAGCCAAACAGGCTCAAAGCCGTATTAAACAATTAGAACGCATGCAGGAACTTTCTGCCGCGCATGTCGATACACCATTTACCTTTAGTTTCCGTGAGCCAACCAAAATGAGCTCACCGCTGCTGCAAATGGAACATGTCGATATTGGCTATGGTGACAAACTGATTGCCACCAATGTGAATTTACAGATTACCCCAAACAGTCGCATAGGTTTACTGGGAATGAATGGTGCAGGTAAATCAACCTTAATTAAATCCTTGGTTGGAGACCTTCCCTTATTACAAGGGACGCGCAAAGCTTCTGAACTGTTGAATATTGGCTATTTTGCGCAGCATCAAATGGATGCTTTAGATGGCAATGCCAGCCCGATGTTGCAATTATCTCGAATCGCTGACAAAAAAATCAGTGAAGCTGCATTACGTTCATTTTTAGGCAGCTTTGGTTTTAGTGGCGAACGCATGGATACACCAAGTGAAGGCTTTTCAGGCGGTGAACGAGCACGATTAGCTTTGGCTTTGATTGTTTGGCAGCGCCCCAATGTTTTAATTCTAGATGAACCGACCAACCATTTAGACCTTGATATGCGTCATGCCCTAACTATGGCATTACAAGATTTTGAAGGCGCTGTGGTTTTGGTTTCGCATGAACGTCAATTGATTGCCAGCGTTTGTGACGAATTATTGTTGGTACATCATGGGAAATGTCGCGAATTTGATGGCGACCTCGTGGCTTATGCCGATTGGCTGCGTCAAGCACGGATTGACATGATGAAAAATAGCCAACAAGCCCCTACTCCCATCAAATCTCAAGTTGAAACTAAACCGACGATTTCCAAAGTCGATAAAGAAGCGCAGCGCAAAGAAGCTGCACGTCAGCGTGAATTGACCCGCCCGATTCGTAAAAACATTGAAAAAAATGAAGCGCAAATCAGCAAAATTCAGCCACGCTTAAACGAAATCGAGGAATTATTAGCAGACAGTGCTTTATATGAAGCCAGTCGAAAAGATGACTTACTCAAACTGATGAGTGAGCAAACAGAATTAAAAGCCAAACTTGAATCTGTCGAAGAGCAAATGCTTGAATTAATGATGGAATTAGAAGAAATGGAAAGTAGTTTTGAGGCTTAATTTAAAAGTCAAAACCCTAGATTTGCATTATTAAGAAAACCTAACTTAAGCTCAAAAAATCAATCGCCGTGAAATTTAAATGTTCCACGGCGATTTTTTATTTATACTTCACAATAGTAATCACGCTATAAATCTAAAAAATATTTAAAAAATCGAATGTTCATATCCAACTGGTTATTACATTGTTAAAGCATTTCTATTCGTAAAGAAACTAAAAATTCAGCGATCGCTTTTACCCTAATTTTGTAAATGAATTCAAAAAATTACTTCACATCAAACTCATTGCCACATTTATCCACAAAAACCATTTTTAAATTCAAATCTTAGTTTTAAATTCATTTTTATTTTTTAAATTCAAAACATCGAACCACTTTTTTGTGGATAAATATTTTTAAATGATATAATCCACAATTATAAATGACTTTGATGCTGAACACTACTAAATGTGAAAATTCACAAAACTTATCCACATTTGCAAGATGGATGCATTTTATCTCCACTCACGACATCAATTTAAACTTTTTATTGTTTAAGATAAGGCAGAAGGATGGGCTTTTTTTGCCTTTAAAAAACGTAATTCTTGTATTTTCCAGGTCTGATCAAAATGCCAGATTTCCTGTATTTGCTGCTGTGTTTCAGCTAAACCAATTAAAATTTTGCACTCCGTTTGGTCACGATTAAACTCATATTCTTCAAATTCTACGTCTGGTTTTCGTGGTTTCCAAACCCCATTTTTCACTGCATGTGCAATACGTTCATAGCGGACATAATTACTTTCGACACGCCCGTCTTGCTCATAAACCACCTTAAAGTGCTCATCTTCGTATTCGGCTAAAACAGTATAATTTCCGGTAAAAAATGCATTTACCCAGATGTCACGAATGTGTTCAAGTTGATTGTCCATCATATATAGACCTCTTATTTTTAGCTGCTAAGTTCAATTTGATTTGAGCTTAGCATCAGAATAAGTCAATTTTATAAAACACAAATTGGCGATTTAATATTCAATTTTATTTAAGATAGCACAAAAAAAAGCACTCCGAAGAGTGCTTTTTTGAATGATTCTGTAATCAGAATTTAGGCATCAATATCCGCATTTAACGCATTTTCTTCAATGAAAGCACGACGTGGTTCCACATCATCACCCATCAAGCAAGAGAACATACGATCAGCTTCAATCGCGTCCTGTACCGTTACTTGCAGCATGTTACGGTTCTCAGGATCCATCGTGGTTTCCCAAAGCTGCTCAGCATTCATCTCACCCAAACCTTTATAGCGCTGAATCATCATGCCACGGCGTGAGTCTTGTAGGATGTTTTGCCAAACCTGATGGAAGCTGCCCACTGGAATTTTGCGCTCGCCTTTTTGTAGGTAAGCACCTTCTTCCAATAAGGTGAACCAACTCTTCGAATTTTTGAGTAAACGCGCATATTCACCTGAACCCAATAGACCTGAATCTAACAAGTATTGGTGCGGTAAATTATGAACATAGATGGTAATACGCGGGAAATAAGTTGCTGACTTATTGCCTTCAGTATCTTCATGCTCAAAAGTTTCTAAGCTTAATTCAGGACGTAAGCTTGGTTGAGTTTTCTCAATATTGGCACGTAGCTGCTCACCCCAAGTCTGTACATAGTCTTGGTTATTTGCTTGATCTAACTTAAAGCCTTCTACTGCCAATAAACCATCCAACACACTTGCAGGATAACGTACAGTCAGACGATGCAAGCTCTTTTGAGAGGTTTGATAATCCGCAATCACACCCGCTAAAGCCTCACCACGAATGGCTGGCGCTTCTGCACTGATGTGTAATTCAAGCTCATCAATTGCATTTGAAATCAGGTAAGTCTCAAGTGCATCATTATCTTTGATGTACTGTTCTTGCTTGCCTTTTTTCAGCTTATACAACGGTGGCTGTGCAATATAAATATATCCACGTTCCACAAGTTCTGGCATTTGACGGAAGAAGAAGGTCAATAGTAGCGTACGAATGTGCGAACCATCGACGTCGGCATCGGTCATGATGATGATTTTGTGATAACGCAGTTTATCTGGGTTGTATTCCTCACGGCCAATACCACAGCCTAAAGCAGTAATCAACGTTCCCACTTCTTGTGAAGAAATCATCTTGTCAAAACGTGCACGTTCCACGTTGAGGATTTTACCTTTCAGCGGCAAAATCGCTTGCATCTTACGGTTACGGCCCTGTTTTGCAGAACCGCCCGCAGAGTCACCTTCGACTAAGTAAAGTTCAGACAATGCAGGATCTTTTTCCTGACAATCGGCCAATTTACCTGGCAGGCCTGCAATATCAAGCGCACTCTTACGACGAGTCATTTCACGTGCTTTACGCGCTGCATCACGCGCACGTGCTGCATCAATAATTTTGCCTGCAATCGATTTAGCAGCTTGTGGATTCTCTAAAAGATATTCAGAGAACGATTTATTCATGGCTTGTTCAACCGCAGTTTTCACTTCGCTCGACACCAATTTTTCTTTGGTTTGCGAAGAGAATTTTGGATCAGGCACTTTCACCGAAACAATTGCAGTTAAGCCTTCACGCGCATCATCACCAGAAACCGCCACTTTCTCTTTTTTGAGTAAGTTTTCGCTTTCCATGTAGCTGTTTAAGCCACGGGTTAATGCAGCACGGAAACCCGCTAAATGCGTACCGCCATCTTTTTGTGGAATGTTATTGGTAAAGCAACGAACATTTTCCTGATAAGAATCGTTCCACTGCAATGCAACTTCTACACCAATGCCATTATCGGCTTGAGTAGTGAAGTGGAAGATATCATTCAGATGGGTTTTGCCTTGGTTAATATATTTTACAAACTCAGACAAACCACCTTCATAGTCATAAACGTGTTCTAAATTGATACGTTCGTCACGTAGTACAATTCGCACACCTGCATTCAGGAAAGATAATTCACGTAAACGACGCGCCAAAATATCGACATTAAAAATCGTTTGACTGAAGGTTTCAGAACTTGGCCAAAAACGGACTGTTGTACCTGAAGTTTCAGTCACACCAGTTTCACGTAATTTATAGACAGGATCGCCATGGCGATATTCCTGCTCATAGCTCTTACCCGCACGACGAATATTTAATAGGAGCTTTTCTGATAAAGCGTTTACAACTGAAACGCCAACACCGTGAAGACCACCTGAAACCTTATAACTGTTATCGTCAAATTTACCGCCCGCATGCAGAATCGTTAAAATCACTTCTGCTGCAGAAACACCTTCTTCTGGGTGAATGTCGGTAGGAATACCACGGCCGTTATCCGATACGCTTACAGATTCATCTTCATGGATGGTGACTTGAATTTCGTCACAATGACCTGCCAACGCTTCATCAATTGAGTTATCGACAACTTCAAACACCATGTGGTGTAGGCCAGTACCATCGTCAGTATCACCAATATACATGCCCGGACGCTTACGTACAGCGTCTAGACCACGTAATACTTTGATGCTAGAGGAATCATAAGCTTTTTCTATGGTTTGTTCTGTTTGAGAAGCAGCTTGATCTTCTGAACTCATGGTTTCTCCCTAGTGAAAAATAGGTCTATCCAAAGGTGGTATTTCATTGCACAACAGCCTGCACCGTACCATTTTCAACTTTGAATAATTGATAAGAAATAGATAAATCATGTAAGTGTTTTTGCACTGAATCATGGTCTAAAGTGGTAATAAAAACTTGACTACCAAGATGGCTTAAACGCTCAATTAAACGCTGTTGTGCGGTTAAATCTAATTCTGCTGTCAGATCATCTAATAATACCACAGTTTCCTTATTACAAGCATGTAGCATTGCAATCTGTGACAGTTTTAACGCCATGATCAATAACTTTTTTTGCCCACGAGAGAGCACAACATCTGCATCACCCATAGCAGTTTTTAACCTTAAATCTGCACGGTGCGGACCATACTCAGTAAAGCCACGCTCGCAGTCTTTAAAATGCTGATTGGTCAGATCATTCAGCAGTCCTGTTTCAGCATGAAAGCCTGCACTATATTCCAATGTCACTGTTAAATCAGGCAATAAGGCTTCTAGATCTTGTTGAAAATATCGAATCCACTGTTCCACCACATTGCTGCGTAGACTATGTAATATCTCACCATAGTCACTGAGCATTTTGTTCCACGGTTCTAAGTCAGACAGACTCAAATGACGTCGTGATTTCAGTAAACTATTCCGCTGTTTTAATGCCCGTGCATAATATTGCCATGCATGGTAAAACTCCGGTTCCACGTGGAACATCAACCAATCTAAAAGTTGACGTCGTGGCTTCGCACCATGATCAATGATATCGGTACTTTGTGGATCGATGAGTTGTAGCGGTAAAATCTTAGCCAACTGCCCTTGTGTCCCCACTAGGTCGCCATTGACTTTAATCACTTGCTCGCCCGACTGCATTTTTTGCATACCAATACGATCTGTTGCAGACTGCGCAAAGACGACAGCGTCAGGGCTATTATTTTGAATATAGTTTTTCGGAATATGAGTTCGAAAAGAACGGCCTGTTGCCAGCAAATGTACTGCTTCTAATACAGAAGTTTTACCTGAACCATTTTGCCCATAAAAGACATTAAACGGCTGCAACCCAGAGAGTGCAACCGTCTTTAAATTTCGAACACGTTCTACATGTAAACGCGTGATATGCATAATAATTGAGACGTCAGTCCGAATTAAACACGCATTGGCATCACAACATAGGTTTGATCTTGTTGCTGTGGATCTTGTACCAATACCGACTGGTTCGCTTCTGTCATGGTCATTGCAACATCATCACCATCCAATACATTCAGAACTTCCAATAAGTACTGTGCATTAAACGACATTTCCATCGGTGCATCTACATATTGAATCGCAAGATCTTCGATCGCTTCATCTTGCTCAGGGTTATTGGCACGAAGTTGTAAAGTGTCCGCATCAAACTTCAAGAATACGCCGCGCAATTTTTCATTACTTAAAATCGCTACACGTTGTAGTGATTGTTTAAATACATCATGTGCAATGCGCACGTTTTTATCGCCACCACGTGGAATCACACGGCGGTAGTCAGGGAATTTACCATCGATCAATTTTGTGGTGAAACGTACGGTAATATCACCCTGCTCTTTATCACGGCTGGCAATGGTAATTGTTACATTTAATAATTCACGACCAATTAACAACGATAATTGCTCGTCTTCAACACTCAATAGACGCTGCAATTCACCTACGGCTTTACGTGGAACAATCGCTTGCATTGCTTGAGTTGCATTCGAGCTTGCCGCTGTTTCACACATCGCCAAACGGTGACCATCGGTCGTTACTGCACGCAATTGATTTTCATCAATTTCAAGCAAAGTACCTGTCAAATAAAAACGCACATCTTGAACCGCCATGGCAAAAGATGTTTTCTCGAATAAACGCTTTAACTCACGTTGAGTCACACCAACTTGAGTGCCTTGAGTATTTTCAGTGGTTAATAATGGATAGTCTTCTGCAGGCAAAGTACCCAATACAAAACGACTGTTTCCAGATTTTAAAATACAACGTTGGTCTTCAGTAATTTGCAAATCAATCAATGCCGCTGACGGTAATGATTTACAGATATCCATCAATTTTCGTGCAGGAACAGTCGTCACCCCTGCTTGTAAACATGCGCCATCTGCCAGCGGTGTACTCGCAACCAATTCCACTTCTAGGTCAGAACCTGTAATGGTCAATGCTTGCTCAGTAACCTGTACTTTGACATTGGATAAAATATTTAAGGTATGGCGACGCTCAACCGCTCCTACGACATGTGACAGAACATTCAGTAAGCTTTCTTTCGCGATTTTTAAACGCACAATACATTCCTCTAAAAACTGAAGACAGACAAAATAAATTAATTTTTTAGCAGTGTACTATGCGGCAGAATATACCGCATTGCAAGAACAGAATTTGAACAAAAAGACTTAACTTTGCAGCAGACGTTGCAAGTTTTTATAGTCCTCATTGAAGATTGGATCTTCTTCTCGCAGGCTTTGTACTTTTTCACACGCATGCATCACCGTACTGTGATCACGATTACCAAAAGCCATACCAATTTCAGGGAAACTATCCCCTGTCAGCTCACGTGCTAGCCCCATAGCCAACTGACGTGGACGTGCATAAATACGAGTACGTTTTGGGCCAACCAATTCTTTCAGCGGAATACGGAAATATTCACTCACCACACGCTGAATATTTTCAGTACTAATGGTACGTGCACGAATCGCCAACACATCTTTTAATGATTCACGCACCACATCAAGATCGATAGCGGTACCTTTAAAACGAGAAATGGCTACAACTTTATTCAGCGCACCTTCTAGTTCACGAACATTGGCAACCACTTGTTGAGCAATAAACAGCGCACAATTACGTGGAAGTTCCACGCCATTGCTTTCCGCTTTTTTCAGTAAAATTTCAATACGAGTTTCGATATCTGGTGGTTCAACACCCACCGATAAGCCCCACGAAAAACGTGAAACCAAACGTGGATCAAGTTCAGTCAGTTCTTTTGGATAACGATCTGAGGTTAAAATGATTTGCTTAGATTCATCTAATAACGCGTTGAAGGTATAGAAAAACTCAACCAAGCTGGCCTCTTTACCCGCCAACAAATGAATATCATCCACCAATAACAAATCTAATGAACGACAATTTTTCTTAAATTCTTCGACCTTACCTTTCTGTAGAGAGCTCACAAAGTCTTGTACAAAACTTTCAGCCGTCATGTACATCACACGTGCATTCGGCTTCGCTTGTAATAATGCATTACCTACGGCTTGCATCAAATGGGTTTTACCTAAACCAGTCGGTCCATATAAAAATAATGGGTTATGCTGTGAAGCACCGGGCTGCGTCAAGACTTTACGACAGGTTTCTGCCGCCATCTGATTGGAACGGCCTTCAACAAACAAGGAAAAGGTAAATAATGGGTTAAGCTGACGCTTACGGTTATTTTTTGAAGACGTCTCTTCTTTTTCTTTTTTAGGACGATTCGGTGCAGACACTTGCGGCGTTGACTCTAATGCTGCGGTGGTTGTTGCAGGTTGCTCAGCTGCAGATAAAATTGCACCAGGCCGTGAATCAACCAAAATCTCGACTTTACGTACCCGACCTTCAGACAACTGTTCCGCTAAAATAGAGATCAGTTCTAAATGGTGCTCTTGAATATAGCGTGTCCAATACGGATTCGGTGCATAGAGTTTTAGACTATCACCTGCATCTTCTGCCACCAGTGGGCGTATCCACATTGTATAGACATTTCCTGAAAGCTCTTGTCGCAAGCGAGTTAAGCAGTCTATCCAAAGCATGTGAAACCCCTATTTCAGTCCATTGTACGTAAAAAAATAATTCAACCCCGCCTAAGCGGGCAGCCATTCTAACCATCTTATCCACATCTGTCATGAACAAATCAGTCGAAATCGATCAAAAAAACGCAAATTGAATTTAAATTTAAATTTAAATCGCGTGTGGATAAGTTTATCCGCAAGCTGTGGATAAATTATAGCACAAAGTTATCCACAAACTATCAAAATTATAAAAACATCGTTATCCACAATATAATTGTTTGTTTTTTAAATCTAAAAAAGCTTTTTCCACAGAAAACATCAACACTAATAGTAATAAATTTAAATTTTAAAATTTGAATTTATTTATAAGATCGATCCATTCTGGGGATAACTTGATGGTTGGTTTAAATTCAAATTTAAATTCATAAAAACCAATTCACAAATTTGAGATTGTGGATAAATCTGTGAGTAAACTTGAAGATAACTTAAATAATTAATATATACAATGATTTAGCTTGTGAATATTTTTAATTTAAAACTTTCTGACTGATTTCTAATCCTTATATTATCTTGATATATCACAGCCTAGATTTTGAAAGAAAGCGTGTTTTTCATTGACAGCTCAAGCAATGAGCACTAAAATCGCGAACCTTTACTGAAAGATCATTTTTGGAGTTTCGATATGAAACGTACTTTCCAACCTTCTGAGTTGAAACGTAAACGCGTTCATGGTTTCCGTGCTCGCATGGCTACTAAAGCTGGCCGTCAAGTATTAGCGCGTCGTCGTGCAAAAGGTCGTCACAGCTTAACTGTTTAATTTCAGTTAAGACTGTCAAGACTTGGGTGTTATGACAACACTTTACGGCTTTAGCACAGATGTGCGAATACACTGTGCTGCCGATTATAAAAGTGTGTTCGATGGTGCGCTTTTTAAAGTGCATCAACCCCATTTCTTATTTCTAGCAAAAATCTCCGAACAGCCGAATAGCCGTTTGGGTATTGTTGTTGCTAAGAAAAAAGTGCGCCGCGCACATGAAAGAAATCGAGTAAAACGACTTGCACGCGAAAGTTTTCGCCTGCATCAACAGCAGTCTAATGTATTAGATATTGTCGTTATGCCAAAAATGGGCATAGAGGCGGTACCGAATGCAGAGTTGCATCAGCAATTACAATTTGCTTGGCAAAAATTGCAGCGCCTTGCAAATAAGCATAAAAAAATAGCTACCTCCCCACAAGCGTAGAGATGACCAATGGTTCGTTTACTGCATTGGCTCATTCGTTTCTATCAGATTGCGATTAGTCCTTTATTGGGACCACGCTGTCGTTATATTCCAACATGTTCTCAATATTCTTTGGAAGCAGTCCATCAACATGGTGCTGTACGTGGAGTGTGTCTAGCTGTTCAGCGTATTTGCCGTTGTCATCCTTGGGGCGGTTCAGGCTATGATCCTGTTCCATCAAAAGCAATTCGTTTTATTTCATTTCAGCAAATAGATTCTCAAACGCGTCACGTTGCTGTACCCTTTCGTGAACGTTTATTGAACCAAAATCACTCTAACCACTTGGGGTAATACCTATGCAACAATGGGCCAGGATTGCAATTCTAGGGGCCATGTTTGTTGTCGCATATTTGCTCATTTTGGCTTGGCAGAAAGATTATGGACATGCGGAACAAAAACCTCAGCAAAATGCTGCGGTGGTAACGCATGAAGTATCTGCCGATTTGCCAAATGGCCAGACAGCTACGGCTGCTACTGATGTGCCGCAAGCAAATAATGCTGCTACACAACAAACAACAGATGCCACTGCACCTGTTAGTCAACAGTTAATTTCAGTACAAACTGACCTTTACCATCTTTGGATTAATCCAAAGGGTGGCGATATTGTTCGTATTGAATTACTCAATCATGACAAAAATAAAGACAGCGACGAACCATTTGTAATGCTTGAAAGCGATGCAAAACGTACTTATGTTGCTCAGTCTGGCTTAATTGGTCTTAATGGCCCTGACAGCAATCCGAAAGGACGTCCAACCTATGAGATTGAAAAATCTTTATATACGTTAAATGACGCAAAAGCTGTGAAGGGTAAAGATGGCCAAACAGCAAAAGTTTTGTCAGTACCAATGGTTTATAAAACAGCAGATGGAGTAGAGGTTATTAAAACCTTTAACTTCACTGAAGGTGAATACCCTGTTGTCGTGAATCATAAAATCGTGAACCGCAGTGCTCAGAACTGGCAAGGTCAGATGTTTGGTCAGCTTAAACGCGACAACTCTGAAGATCCGGGTAAATCTGATCAAGGTATTTTCACTTTAGGTACATTCCTTGGTGGTGCATGGGGTTCGCCTGAAGAACATTACAACAAGCTTAAATTTGCTAACTTTAATGAAGAGAAATTGAATGTTGAAGCAACTGGCGGTTGGGTTGCAATGGTTCAGCATTACTTCGTGAGCGCGTGGATTCCTGGACAGATCAAATTAACGCAAGCCAATGGTCAACCGTATGCTGCGAAACTTGAGTCACGTAAATCTACTGATGATATGAACATCATTCAGTTCACATCACCTGCAATTAATGTTCCTGCAGGAACTGTGGCAGAAGTAGATGCAACGTTCTATTCAGGTCCAAAAATCCAATCTGAATTAAAAGAATTGGCAGTTGGTTTAAACCAAACAGTAGACTATGGTTGGTTATGGCCAATTGCGAAATTATTGTTTGTCGGTCTTGAGTTTTTCCACGGTTTAGTGGGTAACTGGGGGTGGTCAATTATTCTATTGACCATTCTGGTGAAACTGATCTTATGGCCTTTGTCATCGAAGAGCTACCGCTCTATGGCGAAAATGCGTGTGATTGCACCTGAAATGCAACGCATGAAAGAAGAGTTCGGTGAAGACCGTATGCGCTTCTCGCAAGAAATGATGGCATTGTATAAACGTGAACAAGTAAACCCACTATCAGGTTGCTTGCCGTTATTGCTCCAAATGCCGATCTTCCTTGCTTTGTACTGGGTATTGATGGAGTCTGTTGAACTTCGTCATGCGCCATGGTTAGGTTGGATTCAAGATTTATCTGCGATGGATCCGTGGTTTATTTTGCCGCTATTAATGGGCTTAACCATGTTTATTCAGCAAAGTTTGAACCCACAACCGGCTGATCCAATGCAGGCGAAAGTCTTCAAAATCATGCCAGTGATCTTTACGGTATTTATGTTGTTCTTCCCTGCGGGCCTTGTGCTTTACTGGATCTGTAACAACAGTATTACTATTCTTCAACAAGGTTTGATTAACAAATCTGTTGAAAAAGAACGTTTAAAACGTGAAGCGGCTGACTCAGCAAACTAAGCATTGCTGATGGGCTGAATAAATCCGCTTAAGATGGTAATCTTAGGCGGATTTTTCTTTATCTGTCGTTTGAAAATTTTTAGGTGAATTTTATGTTAAACCGAACCACCATCGCAGCAATTGCCACACCGCCGGGTCGTGGTGGTGTCGGCGTGATTCGCCTGTCTGGTCCCAAATCTTATGCCATTGCAGAAGCATTAACGCAGCAATCCTTACCAGAAGCACGTTTTGCTGGTTTCCGTAAGTTTTATGATGCATCGAATGAAATCATGGATGAAGGTTTGGTGATTTGCTTTCCAAATCCGCACTCTTTTACGGGTGAAGATGTGGTGGAGCTTCAAGGTCATGGCGGCCCCGTTATTCAAAATGCATTATTGGCACGCTTACTTGAATTGGGTGCTATTGCTGCAAAAGCGGGCGAATTTTCAATGCGCGCCTTTGAAAATGGCAAAATGGACTTGGTGCAAGCCGAGGCGATTGCCGACCTGATTGATGCCACCTCACAAGCTGCTGCGCGTTCTGCGGTACGTTCATTACAAGGTGCTTTTTCGAGCAAGGTCAATACGGTGTTAGAAAAACTTATCCATTTGCGTTTGCATGTGGAAGCAGCGATTGATTTTCCTGAAGAAGAAATCGACTTTTTGGCGGATGGTAAGATTTTGGGTTTATTGGATGAAGTGGCAAGCTCGGTCCATGCTGTGCAGCAATCTGCCCGTCAAGGTCAGTTACTACGTGAAGGTTTACAAGTGGTGATTGCCGGTAAACCCAATGCAGGTAAGTCATCGCTACTCAATGCTTTGGCGGGTGTTGAACGTGCGATTGTGACGGATATTGCGGGTACGACACGTGATGTTTTACATGAAAAAATCAGCCTCAATGGTTTGCCAATTACCTTGACCGATACTGCAGGTTTACGTGAAACCGGTGATATCGTCGAAAAAGAAGGGATTCGTCGCGCAATTAAAGAAATTGAGCAAGCTGACTTGTTACTTTTGGTCTATGACTTAAGTCAGGGCGAAGATCCACTACAATTGGCTCAAGCGTACTTTGCTGATCATATTGAACCGAAGCGTTTGATGTTGATTGGTAATAAATGCGATTTGACGGGATCTACCGCGGAAATTACCGATTTAAACGGTTTTCGACATATTCGCGTTTCGGCTAAACAAGAAACTGGCGTTCAAGCGCTTATTGATGCGATTACAGCGCATGCAGGCTTTCAACCAGAGGAAGATACCTTTATTGCTCGAACACGCCATTTAGACGCAATGAAGCGCACTCAGCGCTATCTTGCAGAAGCACGTGAGCAGTTGGTGGTTTATCATGCGGGTGAGTTGGTAGCCGAGTCTCTACGGTTGGCGCAAAATGCTTTAGGTGAAATTACGGGTGACTTTAGTGCGGATGATTTACTCGGGAAGATTTTTGGATCATTCTGTATTGGCAAGTAATAAAACGATTGAGCTCCTCGTTTCATCCATTGAAATATCCATCCAAAGCACGATGTTCGAAAACATCGTGCTTTTTTTGCATCCCTTTAGCCTGGGTTTGAGCCAAAAATGATTTTAAAGATCGATCTCAGCACATCTTTCATTTTCATCCCATAAAAAGGATTGATCGCTGCTCTTTTCGATGCGGCTTCAACTTTGACTTTGAGTGTTGCATAGTCTGGAAATTGTTGCTGTTGCGAGGATTCTTCGACCGCTGACAAAATATCAATTAAAAAAGCACGATTGATTTTTGAACTTAATGGAATGGATTGATACCACTGTTTTTCAAAGCGACGATCTAAAAAGATATCGGGAATTTCGGGGCTGGTGGCATAAAACATGGCTTTGGTGCGCATACATTTACTGCATTGACCACAATTTTTTGGTCGAGCCCTATAGTCCACACAAATCGACAGGGTTTGTAAATCTAAGTCAGATTGGCTTAAAAATGCGGTTTTTTGAGATCGCGTGACATCATCGTCAAGGGTGATTAATGCCCCGGATCGATTCTTCATCAATCGGTTGGATGCCGTATTTGAGCCATAGGGATGAACGAATAATTGTTGATCTAAACGATAATCGGCTGAAATTCGATATTGCTGGTAATGTTCAAAAATCGAAGCGCAGGAAAACAGCGAAAAGATATGTGTGACATGTGAACCTTTAGGGTTACAGCCATATTTACTGTATAGCGCGTAAGCATCGGTTTTTACCACGCGACTTTGCTTAAAAACTTGGCTTCTAAAGTCATGGGTCTGATCCATTAAGGCCTGAAATTTTTCATGGTCATCAAATTTATAATCCATTCCATGCACAGTGAGACAATCAGAATCTTGCCCATTTTCAAGAAAAGCTTTGTATGTACTATAAGTGGAGTCAATCCCACCGCTAAAAAAGCTTAAATTTTGAGTGGTTTGGTTTGCCTGTGGTGTTTGGATAATCGATGCAGCACTGAGCATGACTGGTTGATATAAATCAGGTAACCAAGCGGCCCAGACCGTTGAAACCTCCCGTGCGGAGTGGAGGGTTTGTATTGAAATAGGTCCTTCTACATGCAGCGGGATGCCAAGGCGCATGGCAATCGGTAAAAAGCCCCAAACAATAAAATCATAGGTTTCTAATTGCGGTAAGGATTCAAATGGTAAACTATAGTGAATATTCCCATATTCACTGCTGGCGATGATTTGATTATCCGCAGTGTTAATTTGACATTGAATTTTTAGCATTTTTTTAAATTTTTGAATCACATCAGACAAGATCTTAATTTAATTTAATTGATTTTTATAGGGTTTTTTAATTGTTTTTGGGTTAAAGAAACATTCGATACAAGATGCTTCTTGAATAATTTCAGTAGTTAATTGGTGTTCAGACTACGGTGCCAAAACAATAAGCCGATACACAATAAGCCTACGCCAATACAGAAACCTAAAACACCGACGATCAAGCCGAAATGATCAGATAAATAGCCGGCTGCAATAATTGGAATAATGGTTCCTAAATATCCGATAAACAAATAGGTCGAGATCACCGCAGCACGGTTTTGATTGTTGGTCATTTGATGAACTAAGCCAAATGCGCCTAAAAGCCCCAGACCATGCCCGACACCCACTAAAATATCGCTAATAAAAAACAATGCGCTCCAATGTTGGGTCATACATAGCGCAAGGAGCGCATAGCTCAGTATTAACACCATTAAGCCGGCATTGACACATTTTGCAGAAGGAATCGATTTCGCCATAAATTGCACGACAGCGGAAACCAGCAAGATATTTGCAATGGCACTACCACTGACCAAAGGGCCATGCCATGGGATTGCATCTTTAACGAAAGAGGGTGCGAGTGATGCAAATAAGCTAAAAGAGCCAAAGGCACAAAAGGCAGTTAGTCCGGCGATATAAAATCGTGAATGATCACGCTTTTCAGGCAATTCCAAATGTGGTGCCACTGAAAAAGGCTGGGGCTCAAAATTCGGTGTGCGAATAAAAAATAACCCTATTAGACACGCCAAACCCCCAAAGATCACAGGGATATAAGGGGTGACTAAAGGCTGTTCCGAAAATTGGGCAATCACTCCACCAATAAATGGGCCAAGACCAAAACCAATCACGGTAATGATTGAACTCAACTGTGGAGCATTATTTTTATGCGGTTCAGGAATGGTATAGACCAAGCCAAGCATAGCTGAGGTACTAATTAAACCCGAGGCAATGCCGATAATAAAGCGACCGATAGATAACCACAGCGCATTACTGGCAAACACCGATAAGCTTAAACCTAAGATGATGCATGCCATACCAATTTGCAGGGTTCTTAAAAAACCAAAACTGTTACTGGTACGACCTAAAAACAGCAAGGTCGCTAGGCAACCAAACATGTAGGCAACAAAGATATAGGTGATATGACTCGGCAGCAGTCCCCAAAGTTGCTGATAAATGGGATACAGAGGACTAGCTAGCGCTGTACCAATAGTGCCCATATAGAGTGCAAGGCTCACCATGATGAACGGTCGCCAAGAGGGAGATATGGTCATTTTAAAGTCGCAGAGGTACAGTCAATAGGGTCAATATTGTGCTGCATGAGAAAGAAGGAAATATGTGCTCAGTTTAATGCCGATTGTTTTCCATGGTCAAATCGCAGTTGTAACTTTATCCATAGCGTTTAAGCAGTTTTACAAATTCTTCCAGTTCTGCTTCATTGATTTCAGCATCTTGAGGTAATACATGATGGCGTAAATGTGCTTCGATGAGTTCATTCATTAATCCATTTACAGCACCTTTGATGGCCGCAACCTGTTGTAAAACCTCGATACACCCTGCTTCGGGTTGCTGTAAAGCCAGTTCGACCGCATTGACCTGACCTTGTAGACGTTTAACCCGATTTAAAATCTTTTTGTCCTGATGTAAATGACTCAACACTTTCTCCCGAAAATAAATATACTATGGGGGAGTATATTTAAGCATAGAACCTAATGAAAACTTCCCCATCCATCCGAATTCATCATCATCAATTTGATGAAGGTAATCCACTCGCACAAAAACGGATCTTAATTGCCACTATTTTAACGGCAGTCATGATGTTGTTAGAAGTCATTTGCGGATGGATTTTTAATTCGATGGCATTATTGGCTGATGGTTGGCATATGAGTTCACATATGTTGGCATTAGGCTTGGCCTATTTTGCCTATCGTGCTGCACGCCACTATGCCCAAGACGCTCGTTTTAGCTTTGGGACTTGGAAAATTGAAATTTTAGCGGGCTATAGCAGCGCGATATTATTGATGGTCGTTGCTGCATTTATGGCCTTTCATTCGGTGGAACGCTTATTCAACCCGGTCCAAATTCATTATAACGAAGCAATCCCTATTGCGATTTTAGGTCTAATGGTGAACTTGATCTGTGCTTGGTTATTGCATGATGACCATCACCATCACCATCACCATCACCATCACCATCATAGCCATGAGGAGCAGCATGATCATCATCACGACCTCAATCAGAAAGCAGCCTTCATGCATGTAGTTGCTGATGCGGTGACTTCAGTGTTGGCCATTGTGGCTTTATTTGCTGGAAAATGGATGGGCTGGGGATTTTTAGATGCGCTATTGGGGATTGTTGGTGCAGTGCTAGTCGGTAAGTGGGCTATTGGCTTGATGAAAGAAACAGGACAAACATTACTGGATGCGGAAATGGATCACCCTGTCGTTGATGAGATTCGAGAGGTTTTAATGCAATTGCCTGTCGACGTCGATGTGACCGATTTACATGTGTGGAAAGTGGGTAAAGGTCAGTTTTCATGTATTGTTGCTTTAGAAACCAGTCAGGCATTGAGCGCCGATGAAGTGCGTCAAGCGCTGTCGATTCATGAAGAAATTGTACATGTGTCTGTTGAAATTAATTCACCTGATGCAGCTTAATATGTTCCACGTGAAACGGCATGTAGCTATTGCGTAATGAACTGAAAAAAGCCCAAGACTTTCACCTGTTAAGGCTTAGAATGCTGAATCAATTAAATGTTGAAGTTGTTCGGTCTATGTTGAAAAAAATATGTGCGTTGGCGTTGAGTACCACCCTTTCGACTTTTGCTTTGGCGGATGTAGCACAGGTTCAAAAGCTCTTGGCAGAAAAGCACCCTAGTTTAAAAATTGAAAATATTCAAAGTACCGAAATGCCGGGCATATATAGTGGCTTTGTTGAAGATCAAGTTTTGTATTTGAGTGAAAATGCGGATTATGTGATCGCAGGTTCTATGATTCGTTTAAAAGATCAAAAAAATCTGACCAAACAATTGATCCTCAGTCAGCAAAAAACTGAGTGGAATAAACTTCCATTACAAGATGCGATTAAAACAGTCAGGGGGAATGGGAAGCGCCAAATCGCGATCTTTTCTGACCCAAATTGCCCATATTGTAAGAAGCTTGAAGTAGAACTGGCAAAACTCAATGATGTGACCATTTATACTTTTGTCACAGCGATAAAACCGCAGTCGTTGGCGCCATCGAAGCAGATTTTTTGTGAGTCAAACCCTGCTATGGCCTGGGATAATTTAATCAATAAGGGAATTCAACCGAAGTCAGCGAAAAGTTGTGCAAACCCGATTGATCGAAATTTAATATTAGCTAAAAGCTTAAAACTAGGTGGTACACCGGGAATCGTTTTTGCCAACGGTTCGATCTTAACCGGTGCTTACCCTGCTGCTGAATTAGAATCGATGTTAAAAGAGATCAAATAATTTCAGCTGTACGGCATGAATAAAATATAAAAAAAATACCCGTCTATAGGCGGGTATTTTAATGGTGCTATAAAAATTAGACGCGGGTTTTTTTCGTTACAAGGTTATAGATAAACAACACGATGATTGCACCAATGACGGAAGCGATAAATCCTGCAGCAGAATTTTCTCCATACAGACCTAATAAACGTCCGCCATAGGTCGCAAGTAAAGAACCTGCAATCCCGAGAATGGTGGTCATGATGAAACCGGCTTTGTCATCTCCAGGATGGATCGCACGTGCAATTAAACCAGCAATAAAACCAACAACAATCGCAACAATGAGTGACCACATAGTAACTCTCCTTTTGTTATCATGTATTTGTTTTTTACGACATATTCAATCTTTATCTTTAATCAAAACTAAGCTGAGCTACAGCCTAAACATGCAAAAAACTGTTGTTTTTTTGTTCTGAAATAGCCAGAAAAGTAAAAAAAAGTGGCCTTAGGCCACTCTTAAGTATCTGATCTTGCTTAGAGACCAATTTCGCCAATAAATGGAATGTGACGATATTTTTGATCATAGTCCAGACCATAACCTACGATAAATTTATCTTCGACTTCAAAACCTAAAAATTTCACTTCGAGTTCAATCTCACGACGTGAAGGCTTGCTAACCAAAGTACAAAGCTCGATTGAATTTGGATTGCGCGTCTGTAAAATTTCTAAAACTTTGCTTAAGGTATTTCCTGAATCGATAATATCTTCAACCACCAAGACATCTTTATCTTTAATGTCGCCGTCTAAGTCTTTTAAGATTTTTACATCACGAGTAGATACGGTCCCACCGCCATAACTTGAAACGGTCATGAAGTCGAGTTCATGCGGTTTTGAAATTGCGCGGCAAAGGTCAGCCATAAAAATAACAGAACCGCGTAAAAGACCGATTAACACCAACTCTTTGTCGCTGTTAGCATAGTGTGCATCAATTTTTGCGCCAAGCTCTTTCACTTTAGCTTGAATTTCTTCAGTGGAAATCAGTACGCTCATTTGAACAGACATGGGTAGATACCTAAAAAAGCAAATCAAAAAAATAAAAAAGGTGTTGACTTGCAACACCTCTAAAGATGAACCAATTTTAATACATCTGGCTCGCAGATGCATCTTTTTTGCCGTTGAAAATGTAATCAGTTTTTCTTGGAAGTGCTGTCACGCTTGAGTAAGCACAAACAAGCGACGGCAATCAGTCCAATTTTCAACGCTGTTTTTCGTCTCGGTCGAGCCGTTTTATGCTTTGACATACGCACATTGTCCAAACACATAGGTGGCATGGATATTACGATCATCACCCATCAGCATGAGGGCAAATAAAGCATCTTCCAGATTTTTGGCACGTTGTTGACGTAAGGCTTGTAAAGCCGTGGCATTTAAATCGAGCACCACAAAATCTGCTTCTTTGCCCAAATCAAAGTTTCCAAGTTTGTCCTCTAGATCTAAGGCTTTTGCTCCCCCTAAAGTGGCATGGTACAGCGCTTCAAATGCGGACAGTTTATCGCCTTGAAGTTGTTGAACTTTGTAGGCTTCATTGATGGTTTGTAGTTGGTTAAATGAGGTGCCTGCGCCAATGTCTGTGCCTAAGCCGACTTTCACCTGTTTTTCCCATGTTTTCTTTAATGGAAATAAACCACTGCCTAGGAACAAGTTCGAGGTTGGACAAAACGCGATTGCAGAGTTGGTCTGATGCATACACTCCCACTCGGCATCTTCCAAATGCACGCAGTGCGCAAACACGGAACGTGATCCGGTCAGACCATAATGATGATAAACGTCCAAATAGCCGTTTTGCTCAGGGAATAATGATTTGACCCACGCGATTTCATTTTTATTTTCACTCAAATGCGTATGCACATAAACATCAGGATACTCGGCTTTTAGCTCCCCTGCCCGTGCCAATTGCTCAGGCGTTGAGGTTGGGGCAAAGCGAGGCGTGATGGCATACAGGTTACGGCCCTTGCCATGCCACTTTTCGATGAGTGCTTTGGAGTCGTTATAGCCACTCTCCGCGGTGTCACATAATGCTTCAGGGGCATGTCGATCCATCATGACCTTACCGGCAATTAAGCGCATCTGATGCTGTTCTGCAGCTTTAAATAAAGCATCGACCGATTGTGGATGAACGGTACAAAAAACAAGAGCTGTTGTGGTTCCGTTTTTGAGTAACTCGTTTACAAAGAACTGTGCAATTTGCTCTGCATAAGCCGGATCTTCAAATTGGATTTCAGTTGGAAAGGTATAGGTATCGAGCCATTCCAGTAGCTGTTCACCATAAGCCCCCATCATTTCCGTTTGTGGATAATGAATATGGGTATCGATGAAACCCGGAACAATCAATTGATCGGAATAATGCTGTACTTCAACCTGATCTGGGAGATGGTGTTGGCCCTCAGACCATGGACCGAACCATTGAATTTTTCCGGCTTGCGTAATTAGCAAACCATCTTCGAAATAGCGCACTTGGTCGTGAATTTCACGTGCTTGGGCAACTGTATTCTGAATATCTAGAAAGCGACCACGGATCGCTGTAGATGCGATAACAGAAGACATGACATACCTGCAGTTTAGAATTTTTTCGGTTGATTGTAGCCCAATTTGGTTCAAAATACCGTTAGAGTAATTGTGAAAATGTGTTCTAAAAAATAGAACAGTTGTTTATAAGTGATTCTGTTTTTTTGTTCATTGTATTTGATTTGAATAATACAAAAGCATTGAGCTGTATACATTACATCGATGAATGAATAAAGACCATGAGTCGCAACGCTTGCTATATTGATCTCAAGAGCGCCCTTTAAAAAACGATAATGAACCCTTTAGTGAACATGAGCTATTCAGACCAATTAAAGCATAACCTGCTTCAGCATCAAGGCATCATGCAGATTTTACATGCCCTGTATGCCATAGATACACAGGCTTATTTGGCCGCAGGCGTGGTTCGTAATTTGATTTGGTCACAGCGACATCAACAACTCTATGTACTGGAAGGCACAGAAGTGGATGTGATTTATTATGCTGAACATGATGATGGAACACAGGGTCACAAGATCCAACAACAGATGCAGTTGAATTTTCCTCACATTCATTGGGATGTTACCAACCAAGCGACAGTACACCAGTGGTATCGCTTGGAAAATGGTGAGCCGATACAGGCGCTCAAGTCGATTGAGCATGCCCTATCGTTGTGGCCAGAAACTGCTACTGCCATCGCTGTTAAATTGGATGATCAACAGCAAATACAGCTGATTGCTCCTTTGGGCTTAGATGATTTATTTGAATTAAATGTCCGCTGGAACCCACGTTTAGTCAGTCAGGCGACTTTTTTGCAGCGTGTGCAGCAAAAACAATTTTTACACCGCTGGCCGAAACTCAAACTCTTGATGACGCCTGAAGCTTAGCTCATGGCTTTGCTACAGAATAAAAAAAGCCTTCTCGAAAGAAGGCTTTTAATCATCTAAGTGTTTTAAAGCATGGTTTCATTGTGCTTCTTGCTGTGTCGGATCGATAACCACGCGGTGATGGTTAAGGTCACCACAATAAAGCCGAGTGAAATCCAAATTGGCATGTGGAACACATCGAGCAATAGCATCTTAGCGCCAATAAACACCAGGATAATGCCTAGACCATATGGTAAGTAATGCATTTTCGATGCAGCACCTGACAAGAGGAAGAACATAGCACGTAGACCTAAAATCGCCATTAAGTTTGCCGTCAGTACAATGAACGGGTCAGAGGTAACCGCAAAGATCGCTGGGATTGAGTCCACCGCAAAAATGACGTCCGATGCTTCAACCAAGATCAATACTAAAAAAAGCGGCGTTGCCCATAAGACACCATTTTGACGAACAAAGAATTTATCTTCATGCATCTGAGGGGTAATACGCATGTGTTTACGTAGCCACTTCAAAATCGCCATATCTTCGATATCTTTATCTTCTTCGTCTTGGCCTTTAAGGAATTTAAAGCCGGTATACACCAAGAACGCACCGAAGAAGTACAGCACCCAAGAGAATTCTTGAACGAACCATGCCCCAATAAAAATAAAGATGGTACGCAGTACAATTGCGCCGAGGACACCGTAGAGCAACAGTTTACGCTGCAAAGCAGGTGGAATGGCAAAGGCAGCAAAGATCATGAGCCAGACAAAAACGTTATCAATTGCAAGTGATTTTTCGAGCAGATAACCAGCGAAATATTCCATGACTTTGGTGTTTGCAACAGCGACACCAGCGGTTTGCTGTAAGTAGAGCCACAATGCACCACCGAATAAGGTAGCCACAGAGACCCATGCAATACTCCAATAGGCAGCGGTTTTGACTTTGATTTCTTGGCCTTTGTTATTTTTAAAGCCTAAAAAGTCGATGAGTAGCATGATGGTGACTAAACCGAAAAATGCCAGATATAGCCATAAAGAGCCAATCGTTTCCATGTGTATTCTCCACATCTAACAACCAGCCATAAAAAAACCTCGACCAGTTGCCAGACGAAATAAAACGCCTGAGACAACATGATCAAGGTCTTGCCTACATCGTACTGTAATGATTTTCAGCAGCGATGCTCAGATACCGACTTTTTGCAAAGTGTAATGACGATATTCTGACACGTAAAACAAGGTTTACGTTTGGAGGAGGCTACTCCCCTTGTTCAAATTTTGTTTTGGACACTGTCCAAATATGCGGCAAAGCATGACAGTTTTTAGTTCAAAGTGCAATCAGCAATTTACGAATTCATTTAATGTGCCATGGGAGGATTAAAATCACCACGTTGTACCAACGCTAAGGCTAAAAGTGTGCCGATCACCGCGATGATTCCTCCGATCACGCCAATATAGCTCAAACCGAAATGTACGCTGACCATGCCGCCCAAGAGTGCGCCACCGCCAATGCCGACATTATAAAGTCCTGAATAGATAGCCATGGCGACATCTGTGGCATCGGATGCGAGATGCAGCGTCTTTGACTGTAATGCGAGACTAAATCCAATGATACTCATGCCCCACAATAAACACACCGCACTCACACCTGCAAAACTCAAAGAAACAGGCAGCAACAGCACCATCGATAAAGCCAGTATGCCCGTACTCAAAGGAATCGCAACTTTAGGATATTTTCCACCAAATTTCCCGAACAGATAAGAACCCAGAAAGCCTGCTGCACCAAAGATTAATAACAAGGCTGTGGTTTGCATGGAGCTGAACGCAGCAATGTTAAGTGAAAACGGCTCGATATAGCTATATGCAGTAAATTGCGCGCTAATGACGATAATGGTTAATGCAAAGACCATCATTAAGCTTGGACGGTGAATAAACTGTTTTAGGCTGCTCAGTGAACCTGAGTTCAAACTCGGCAGTATTGGCAGCGTTTTGGCTAAAATCAGGCATACGATACTGGCGCCAATGCCAATCAGAGCAAAGGTATTTCGCCAACCATAGGCTTCTCCAACCATCCGCCCAAACGGAATACCGAGAACCATTGCCAAAGCTGTGCCTGTGGCCAAAAGACCCAAGGCCTGAAATTCTTTGCCTTTCGGCGCAACACGAACTGCCAGCGACGCAGTAATGGACCAAAAAAGTGCATGCGAGAAAGCAATGCCAATTCGACTGAGCAATAAAGTATTAAAGCTCCATGCGAAATACGACAGAACATGGCTGATAATAAACACCATAAATAAGCAAATCAGGAGTGATCGACGTTCAATATTTTTGGTCAATAACATGATCGGCAAAGAAATCGGCGCAACCACCCATGCATACAGCGTAATCATGATGCCGACATGGGTCGCGGCTAAGCTAAATGTTTTGCCAATATCGCTGAGCAACGCGACAGGTACAAATTCAGTGGTATTAAAAATAAATGCTGCGAAAGCCAAAGCAATCACAGCCGTCCAAGAGCCAGAAGAAGCCGTTTCGGAGGGAGAGGCAGACATGAGTGTCTTCAAATAAAAAAAGTGGCATATTTTACTATGCTCTATACACAAGCAGGAACCGATTTAAGCCCTGTACATGCGGTTTAAATTAATACAAAAACAACAGAGTTGACCTGCATTACATGCCAATTTATAAAAAAATGGAGGAAATTTAAGATGTTTGTACAACAAGATGATGATCAAAAAAAAGGAGCTTTCTTTGTTGAGCAAGATGGAGAGCGTTTGGCAGAGATGACTTACTCATGGGCAGGCGATGATAAATTTATTATTGATCATACCGATGTCAGTGATAGCTTGCGAGGCCAAGGTGTTGGACGACATCTCCTCGATGCAGCAGTGAATTTTGCTCGGGAAAAAAACGTGAAAATTATTCCACTCTGCCCTTTTGCAAAATCTGTATTTGATAAAGATGAATCGATTCGTGATGTTCTACGCTAAATTGTTCAGCGTGATGTGGATTAATCATTTGGATAAATAAAAAACAGCCTGATGGTATTGCAATCAGGCTGTTTTTATTTGAAATCTAGTTGTGAACTTGAATTAAGATCGTGATTTATACAGCGATACAACCAAGCATGCTGCAGCAATCAGTAATACAAAGATAGCGACAAGATAAAGGTCCATAATAAAAATATCCGGCAAGTGTGATTTAATTGTTTTTTAATTAATGTGAAAGGTGTACGGATTTATTATCACCTACAGTTGAATATAGGTTGTTTAAGTTCTGTACCAATCACTTTCTCGTTTGTTACACGGTGTATTTTTTCATAAAAAGGAAGAAAAAACAGTGACTATGCAACATCAAGATAATGGTCAAAAAGGTGAATTTTTTCAGTTAAATGCTGAGGGTGTACGCCTTGCAGAAATGAGTTATCTATGGCGTGATGAACATACCATTGTGGCAAATCACACGTGGGTAGATGACTCATTGCGTGGGCAAGGGATGGCTCGAGTGTTATTGGATCATTTGGTGGAATTCGCTCGTGATAAACACTTAAAGATTATTCCTACTTGTTCTTATGTTGATGTGATGTTTCGTAGAGATAAAACCCTTGCCGATGTTCAAGCCTAGAAAAGCCCGCCATGCGGGCTTTTCTATCATTATGAATTTTTTAAAAAATTTAAAAGCTAAGTTGTATTTAATTGAGCTTTAATTTTAACAGCGTTGAAGGTGCTTTGAAAAGATTTGGCCAAAACTGCAATAAGATCGAGCAGCTTGATATCCCTAAAAATAAGCTTAAACACATGATATTTAATAATGCAAAGTCATTCAGTACAAAATAAATACTGCCAATAGTCATCATCATTAGTAAATAAATGAGATAGTGAGGAATCGCAGTACGCAGTGTTATTCCTAAAATAAATGAGCAAATAACGACATTAAAAAAATCTGAAACGCCAAAATTATTCAGTATGATCAAAGCAGCAAAATATACACAAGTGATCGATAAAAAAATGAGTAAATTTTTAAGCATGGTCGGCCTCTTTATTCATCTTCAAATGGAAATAATTTCATTGTTTTAATATGTATAAGTTTAAAAAAATGAAGGTGATATCGGTATACGTGATCTTGGTTTTCTGTTGTAAGTTAAAAAGCACATTTGATTAAAAAATATACAAATATTTACTCATCCTGTAGAACTTTCTACGTTAAAATCGTGCAAATACTTTAAGAATAAACACAATGATACAACTTTGTTATGCCAGTACACGTGTAGAACAACAATTTGATTTAATACAAGATTTAAGTGATATTTTGGTGAGAGCCCGCAGCTTCAATACCGAACAGCGTATTTTTGGCGTGCTGTACTATGCCGAAGGCCGGTTCTTCCAATGCTTGCAAGGTGAGCAAGCGGCTCTCGAACAGCTTTTTCAGCATATTGCGAAAGATACTCGCCATCGGGATATTGTGCGTTATCCTGATCAAAATATTGATCAAATCGATTTTTCAAAATGGTCGATGAAATATGTCAACCGACATAGTGAAATTGCTAGTTTGTTTCAGCGCTTTGGACATTCAAGCTTTCAACCCGACGTGCTCAATCTAGAACAAATTCAGGCGTTTTTAACGACATTGTTAAGATTAGAGAATGTTGAACAGCCGGTTAAGCTGGATTTAGGCTATAAAAACCGAGGCTATCAGCATTATTTTTAAGCTGAGTGTGAATAAAAAAAGCCCGCGCAGCGGGCTTTTTTTTATTTTATCTAGTGGGTTTAGGCTTTTAATGCACTGATCAACTTCTGATGTAAACCACCAAAACCGCCATTCGACATAATCACCACAGCATCGCCCTCGCCTGCCTCGCTTACGATGGTTTGAATGATGTCATCCAGTGAACGAGCCACCACAGCTTTATTCGTAGCAGCTTCAATCACAGGCTGTAGATCCCAATCCAAACCTTCAGGTTGATACCAAATCACTTCATCCGCTAAGCGTGCAGAATGTGCAAGGCCATCTTTATGGCTACCCATGCGCATGGTGTTAGAACGTGGTTCGATTACCGCCCAAAGCTTACGTTCACCCAAGCGCTTACGTGCACCTTCCAGTGTGGTATCAATTGCAGTTGGGTGATGTGCAAAGTCGTCATAAACTTCAACGCCACGTACGGTACCCAAAAGCTCCATACGACGTTTTACACCACCAAAGTTCGAAAGCGCCTCACACGCCGTTTCAATCGAAACACCGACATGTTCAGCCGCAGCAATGGTTGCTAAAGCATTGGCTACGCTGTGTTGCCCAGTCATGTTCCATTTCACTTCGCCTTTCACTACACCGTGCTGAAGCACTTTGAAATGTGAACCGTCAGCAGACAATTGTTCGGCATACAGTTCAGATTTGTCATTGGCATCTAAAGAAGTACGCACTACAGATGTCCAACAGCCCATTTCCAAGACTTCATCAATATTTGTTTCGGTAATGGGCGCAATAATACGGCCTTCACTTGGAATAGTACGCACTAGATGATGGAATTGCTTTTGAATCGCTGCCAAGTCATCGAAGATGTCGGCATGATCAAATTCTAGGTTATTTAAAATCGCCGTTTTTGGATGATAATGCACGAACTTAGAACGTTTATCGAAGAATGCAGAATCGTATTCATCTGCTTCAACACAGAAGTATTTTCCACCGCCTAAACGTGCACTCTCAGTGAAACCCAATGGTACACCGCCAATCAAAAAGCCTGGTTCTAAACCTGCTTGATCGAGTACCCAAGCGAGCATGGTTGTGGTTGTGGTTTTACCATGGGTGCCTGCAACACCTAACACATGTTTGCCTTGTAAGACGTGGTCTGCAAGGAACTGTGGGCCAGAAATATAAGGTAGGCCTTCGTTCAGCATGTATTCCACAGCATCAATACCACGTTTCATGGCATTGCCGACAATCACGAGATCTGGGTGTGGTTGAAGGTGGCTACGGTCATAGCCTTGCATTAAGGTAATGCCTGCATTTTCCAATTGGGTAGACATTGGTGGGTAAACGTTTTGGTCTGAACCCGTCACCTTATGTCCTAAATCACGCGCCAAGAGCGCCAATGAACCCATAAAGGTGCCACAAATACCCAAGATATGCAGATGCATTCGTTCTAACTCCACTGCTTTTATCGACACATCACTTTGTTATTGTGGTGTTGTCATTATAGATTTGGTTGAAAAGGTTAATTTCATTTGAGAGCAACCATAGCAAGGGTCTTAGCGAAAAGATAGATTTTTTTGTATGAGATCGTGCAAAAAGATTGAGCACGTAACTGATCAAATGTACGCAATTTTCTTGAGGATAAAAACACGGAAAATAGGCGCGAAATCATGATGAAAAACGTACAATAAGCGCAATTTTTTGCGATCTTGATTGCTTATGTCACTTGCCCTGTTTTTATTGATTATTTCCAACTGTTTTATGACTTTGGCCTGGTATGGGCATTTGAAGTTTTTACATGATGCACCGCTTTGGCAAGCGATTTTATTTGGATGGGCGATCGCGTTACTCGAATACAGTTTTATGATTCCAGCAACGCGACTGTTGGCCAAACATGGGTGGTCATTGGGCCAAATGAAAATCACACAAGAAGTCGTGACGCTCTTGGTCTTTGTTCCATTTATGATTTTCCTTTTTAAACAACCCTTTAAGTTGGACTATTTGTGGGCAGGTTTATGCCTTTTTGGATGTGTCTATTTTGTATTTCGCAGTGCTTAATTGATTCAATACCGCATGGGGCTGATCATTTAGGTGAGGCGTGTTTGCAGGCATTTTTGAGGACTTTACTAAACTCACGGTCTCGTGGAGTGGGATCTTCATAGTCAAAGGCATAATCACTCTCACTGGTCAGTACAGTCATTTGACCGTCTGCTTCAAAGTTCATGAGAGCAAAACCATAGCTTTGGTCATCGCAATACACACGATATTCTGAAATTGAATACATTTTATCGCGGCCATCATCTGCTTTGTAATAGCCTGTCATCTTGACCGGCTCACGTTCATCAATGATCGATTTTCCGGTGACTAAAAATTTTTCGTGGATGTAGCCATTACTCTTAATTTGGCCGTTATAGTCTTTTTGTTGCTGTAAAAGGTTAAATTCTTTCACAAATTGGTTCGTATTGAGTTGAACGAGTTGGGCAAAACTTTGAGAGCTTAGGGCTAGAGTAAGTAGGATAAACATCTGTTTCATATTTAAAGTGTTGTTATAAATATTGATTTAATAAAAGTTTTTATAAAATTGAAAAAAATAAAAATATTTTCATCAAAATATTATGGAGTTTTCTTTTAAAGACAACCGTTAAATTTTATTGAGATGAATTTTCAGTCTATAATATGGGGCTCTTATTAAAGCTTGGCTCTAGTCGAGATTTACTCTCTCTTACTTTAATCTCTGGAAACATTGCAATGAATGCGGCCGCTTCACAAGACACTCCTCTCGTTGGAATTATCATGGGTTCTCAATCGGATTGGGCAACGCTAGAAAACACTGCCAATATGCTGAAACAGCTTGGCGTCCCATTTGAAGCGGAAGTTGTATCTGCACACCGAACTCCAGATCGATTATTCGAATATGCTGAAACCGCACGTGATCGTGGTATTCAAGTGATTATTGCCGGTGCTGGCGGTGCAGCGCATTTACCAGGTATGTGTGCAGCCAAGACTGACCTACCTGTACTTGGTGTACCGGTAAAATCATCAATTTTAAACGGCGTGGATTCATTACTGTCTATCGTGCAAATGCCAGCAGGTATTGCAGTTGGTACTTTGGCGATTGGCCCAGCGGGTGCGACCAATGCAGCGATCATGGCGGCACAAATTTTAGGTTTAACGCGTCCTGAAATCGCAAAAAATGTTGCAGATTTCCGCGCTGCGCAAACCGATAAAGTGGCGAGTAAAAATATTCCGGGTCAAGCTTAATTAAGGGGCATTTCTCATGGATAAAACCATTGGTATTTTTGGTGGTGGCCAGTTGGGTCGCATGATGGCGCAAGCGGCATTGCCTTTAAACATTCAATGCACCTTCTTTGAAGCGAGTACTGAGTGCCCTTCTGCAGCGCTGGGTCCAGTGATTTCGACTCAAGCTGAAAATGGTTTGCAAGATTTCATTCAGAGCGCAGATGTTTTCAGCTTAGAGTTTGAAAATACTCCGTTAGCAGATGTTGATGTGTTGACCAAGAACAAAGCATTGCACCCACCGCGCCAAGCTTTAGCGATTGCACAGCATCGTTTGTCCGAAAAGGCTTTGTTTGATGAATTGGCTATCCCAGTTGCACCTTATAAGGCCGTGACATCTTTCGAGGGTTTACAAGCTGCTGTTGCTGAGTTGGGTTTACCCATCGTACTGAAAACATCGCGTGGCGGTTATGACGGTAAAGGTCAATTTGTGCTACGTAGCGCTGAGCAAATGGATCAAGCATGGGCTGAACTAGGCCCTGCAGGTGAATTGATCGCGGAAAGCTTTGTAACCTTCTCACGTGAAGTCTCAATCATTGCGGTGCGTGGTCAAGATGGTGATGTGAAAACATGGCCATTGGCGGAAAACCACCACCACAACGGCATTTTGTCGCATTCGATTGTGCCTGCGCCAAACAGCGCAGACTTACAACCAGTTGCGCAAGACTACATTACTCGCCTGCTCAATCATTTGAATTATGTCGGTGTTTTGACGCTAGAGCTGTTTGTGACAGATAAAGGCTTATATGCCAATGAAATGGCGCCACGTGTGCATAACTCGGGGCATTGGTCGATTGAAGGCGCAGTGTGTTCACAATTTGAAAACCACATTCGTGCTGTAGCTGGCCTACCTTTGGGTTCGACTGAAGTTGTTCGTCCAACGGTCATGGTAAACATCATTGGTCAACATCCGAAGTCTGAAGATGTATTGGCACTGAATGGCGCGCATTTGCATCTGTATAACAAAACAGAGCGTGAAGGCCGCAAAATCGGTCACATCACTTTAATGCCGAACGATACTGCTGAATTAACAGCTTTATGCCGTGCTTTGGCGAAAATTTTGCCGAATCCACTGGCACTTAGCGAAGATATGACCATTTAAACCTGTGTTTGAATGATAAAAAAGCGGTCATGCACATGGCCGCTTTTTTTATTGCTGTAGTTCGGGCATCATTGCGCCTCTTTGCAAAATCACACCGTTTATCGCTGAAACGATAAGAAACTATTGATCATAAAGTGTTCGTTCGTTTATAAATATTCTGCGTTAATCTTCGTATGATTTTTTGTGTATCAATAGCCTGTGATGTGTGAATCAAAATCAAAAATAACCAAAGCGTTTTGAATTTAAATTGTGTTTTTGAATTCAAACTATGAATTTGAATTCAAAAAATCCTATACGAAAAAAATGAATTCAAAGTTTATGAATTCAAATTTGAAAAATGAATTCATTTCGCCGTGTTTAAATTTAAAATTTGAATTTAAAAGTTGCTCAGACTTATTGGATCTATGGGGAGTATATTTTAAAACCTATAATATTTTGATTATTAATAATAAAAATGAATTTTTACCCCATTTTGCATTTGTGGATAATTTTTTATGCACCTAATTTATCTTTAAATTTAAAAGTTTTGAATTTAAATTTAAATTGGTGTTTGGTTTGTAATGAATTTAAAGTTGGGTTGTGGATAACTACTTTTGAATTCAAATTTTAAAAATGAATTTAAATAAGTAGAAAATATGAATTTAAATTTACGTTTTGAACCTTTAACTTTTGCTTTGAGCTGCTATTGTTAAAGCAACAATTTAAATTCAAAAAAGATCTAGGGTATGAAGCATCACTTAGGATTTGTTTTCGGGACTGCTTTATTGGCAATAACTCAGGCAAATGCCGAGTTGATTATTAATGGTCAGTCTGTCAATTCGTCGAGCATGCCTGCAACAAGTAGCATTTCACCACAAAATAACTTTCAAGGTTGTTTAGCCAATTTGCGCTCGCAAGCAATGAATGCTGGTGTGAGTGCATCCACTTATGATCGCTATACACAAAATTTAACACCTGATTATTCTGTGATTGAAAAGCTCAACTATCAGCCTGAGTTTTCAACTCCGATTTGGGACTATCTGTCCGGTCTGGTAGATGAAGAGCGTGTACAACTGGGTCAGCAGAAATTGGCGCAGCATCGTGATGTATTAAACCGTGTCGCAGCAGCTTATGGTGTGCCTGCTGAAACCGTGGTCGCGGTTTGGGGTGTGGAGAGTAATTTTGGTGATATTGCGGGTAGCTATCCTTTATTACAGTCATTGGGCACTTTAAGTTGTGAAGGACGCCGTCAAAGCTATTTCCGTGGCGAGTTTTTTGCAGCCATGCGGATTTTGCAGCGTGGTGATTTAAATGAATCTCAATTGAAAGGTTCATGGGCAGGTGCATTTGGTCATACCCAATTTATGCCGAGTACCTATGAAGAACTGGCCGTGGATTTTGATGGTGATGGCCGCCGTGATTTGGTGTCGAGTACCACGGATGCGTTGGCATCTACAGCCAACTTCCTGAAAAAGCGTGGTTGGCAAACTGGTCAGCCGTGGGGCTTTGAAGTAAAAATTCCCGAAGGAATGTCGATCAGTGGTGAAAGTCGCCGTAATAAAAAATCCTTGGACAGCTGGATGAATCGTGGTTTGCAGCGTGCCGATGGTACACCGTTAATACAAGGTAACCTTTCTGGATCGAGGCAAGCAGGTTTAATGGCACCGGCTGGGGCAAGTGGGCCTGTGTTCTTGGTGTTTAAAAATTTCGATGCAATCTATAGCTACAATGCCGCAGAGAGTTATGCATTAGCGATTGCGCATTTATCCGATCGCTTGCAAGGCAAGGGTGGCTTTAGTACGACATGGCCAACCGATGATCCTGGGACTTCACGTGCGGAACGACGTGAGATTCAACAATTTTTACTTAACCGCGGCTATGACATCGGTAAAGTTGATGGATTAATTGGAGATAAAACCCGTCAAGCAATTCGACAAGAGCAAAATCGACTGGGTTTAAGTCCAACAGGTCGGGCGGGACAGCAGATTTTACGGGCATTTCGTAATGAGCATGCCAAGGCAATGATGAATTAAGTTTGAGCTATGCTTTTTATATAGTAGTCAATATATATAAAAGCTTGTCTATATAAAAAAGGTCTGTAATTGCAGACCTTTTTTATATGTTTTTGACTCTTAAACCGCAGTGATTGTACCTAAGATACGATAGCCAGCAGCACCAGTCACACTTGGTAAATTTGCACTAAGCTGATTGACAAAGCGCATCGCCAACCAAGCAAAGGCTGTGGCTTCCACCCATGTTGGGCTTAAGCCTAAATCTGCGGTACTTTGTACCGTCCATTCATGTTTACGTAAACGCCAGCGCAGTTGCTCTAATAGGTGCGAATTGTATGCACCACCACCGCATACATAGACTTCACCAGTATCCATATCAGAACGGTAAATGGCTTTTTTAATGGCACGTGTGGTGAGTTTCATTAAGGTTGCTTGAATGTTTTCTGGCGTATCTTCAAGTTCGTCATATTCGAGATCTCCACGCCAATCGAGAATCTGTTCATCTAACCATTCAAGATTGAAGTCTTCACGACCTGTGCTTTTAGGTGGTTCTTTAGAGAAAAACTCATGTGCTTGTAAGCGGTCGAGCAGACTGCGAATAGGTTGACCATAAGCTGCCCAGTTCCCATTTTCATCATAGGGCTGACCAGTATAACGTTCGCACCAAGCATCCATTAAAATGTTAGCTGGACCTGTATCAAAGCCATACACGGCTTCAGGTTGACCTGCAGGCAACATGCTAACATTGGCAATTCCGCCCAAGTTTAAAATCACACGGTGAATGGTGTCATGTTGGAAAAGCGCTTGATGAAACGCAGGAACTAAAGGTGCGCCTTGACCACCTGCAGCCATATCACGGCGGCGGAAGTCTGAAATCACAGGGATTTTAGTGAGTTCGGTAATAATATTGGGGTCGCCAATTTGCAGGGTAAAACCATGTTCAGGACGGTGGCGGATGGTTTGACCATGTGAGCCAATCGCCTTGATTTGACTACGATCTAGCTCATTCTTCTCGATCAACTCATTGATGCCATGACCGATCATTTGAGCTAAAGCAACGTCTGCCTTACCCATGCGATCAATTTCGTTATCATCAGGCAAGGTGAGGGCCATCAGTTCATCACGAAGGTCTGGGTCAAAGGGAAGTGTGAGCGTCGCATGAATCTCTAAAGGATCAAAAGAAGCAGCAACAATATCGACACCATCCATGCTCGTGCCGGTCATTACCCCAATGTAGATCGCTGTCATGATGATTCTTAAGCCTGCAATGTGCTGAAAAAGTGTTAGTATATCGCACAAATTGTATAACTGATCTATTTGGATTTTGTGATGTCAAATTTCCTGCCGGCTGAAGAACAACTTGCCCTCATCCAACGAGGCACACATGAGATTATTTCTGAAGAAGATCTTCTTAAGAAATTAAAGCAGAATCGCCCATTAAAAATTAAAGCGGGTTTTGACCCGACTGCACCTGATTTACATTTAGGTCATACGGTTCTGATTAATAAATTAAAAGTTTTCCAAGATTTAGGTCATGAGGTTTACTTCCTGATTGGTGACTATACAGCCATGATCGGTGACCCAACGGGTAAGAGCGCTACACGTCCACCGTTGTCTCGTGAAAAAGTTTTAGAAAATGCTAAAACTTATCAAGAACAAGTATTTAAGATTCTTGACCCTGCGAAAACTAAAGTTGTGTTCAACTCAGAGTGGTTTGGTCAAAAAACTGCTGCTGACTTGATTCAGTTAGCTTCACAGCAAACTGTGGCACGTATGTTGGAACGTGATGATTTCACTAAACGTTATAACAGCCATCAACCAATTGCGATTCACGAATTTTTATATCCATTGGTGCAAGGTTATGACTCAGTTGCGCTAGAAGCAGATGTAGAGCTGGGTGGTACAGACCAAACCTTTAACTTGCTGATGGGTCGTACATTACAAAGCCGTTATGACCAAGAATCTCAAGTGTGCATTACTGTGCCGATTCTTGAAGGTTTAGACGGCGTAAATAAAATGTCTAAATCTTTGGGTAACTATATTGCTGTATTTGATGCACCGGGTGCGATGTACCAAAAAGTGCTGTCAATGCCAGATGATTTGATCGAACGTTACTTTGACTTGTTGAGCTTTAAATCGATTGAAGAAATTCAACAGTTGCTTAAAGAAGTGGCTGAAGGTCGTAACCCACAAGAAGTGAAGAAAATTCTTGCACTTGAATTGGTTGAGCGTTTCCATGGCGCAGAAGCTGCAGCAAATGCGCACAAAGGCGCAGGTAACTTGATTACTGAAGGTGAACTTCCAGAAGGTACACCAGAAGTAACGATTTCTCGTGGCGCATTTGGTGGCGAGATTTTCATTACTTCTATTTTGCGTGAAGCGGGTTTGACTAAAAATGCAGCTCAAGCAAAAGATGCAATTGGTCGTGGTGCAGTGAAAGTGGATTGGGAAGTGGTCGATGCAAGTTATGCTGTGTCAGAAAACAAAACTTTGATCATCCAAGCGAGCAAAAAAGCGATCGCAAAAGTAACTTTTACCGACTAATAAATTATTGAATTTTTAGTTAAGTTATTGAATTAAAAGCAGGCTTCGGCCTGCTTTTTTTTACCAATTAATATATTAATAATATAAATAAGTAAATTCAAAAAAACCCTTATAAAAACAACACTTAAATTTTGCCAAATGTGTTGCATTTCTCGAATTTTATGTATAAGATTTATTCATCTAGAGAGATATATACCATCTAGAGGGTACATAACGATAACTCCACTTTTTATAAGTCTCTTCCCCAAGGGACTCTTTTTTTAGTGAAGTAAACAGATAACTATAATAATTACACGATGGATCGACTAAAGATTCAATTCTAAGGGAAAGATTTTGGGAGAGATCTTTCCCTTTTTTATTTGTAAAATTGAGCTATTCCTTTCAAAAGTCACATTTATTTCTGTATTAAAGACTTTAACCGCGCCAAAAAAAAGCCCGATTCAATCGAGCTTTAAAATGTTTCTACTTAGACAGATGTTCATTGAGTTTTATTTTAGGGTTTAGAGCCAAATTGAATGAAGCTTAATTTAGGTAAGATCCGCTTGACTAAAGTCCCGACTAAAAGTGCGGTAATAATGGTGCCTTCACGTACCCCGATGACTTGATGTAAGACCAACCAACTGCTGATAACCGCAATACTGACCAAGAGAATATCGCCATAGGTTTTACAGTTGCCAAAATCAAGGCGATAACGAACAGCAATGGCTTGATAGAGGCCTTCTGCGGCCAAGAGGACTAGACTGGCTTTGACCACTAAGCTCACACCTAAAGCAGTAATCAGGCAACTTGCCAAGCAAGCCAGGAGTTGAAGTGGGTAACTTTCTATGCTCCAGCCTTGGGTCAGCCACATTAAACCGTCAATAAATGCACCAAATAAAATTCCCACGGGTAATTGCAACCACTGTATCCACTGAAAGCGTGATTTTAAGATCAGCATTTGCAGCAGGATCATGACGATATGCATTAATACTGTTAATGTGCCGACGGTGAGAGGAAAGATATAGCTAAAGCTGTAGGGCACTGAAGAAATAGGGGATGTCCCTAAATTTGAATGTATAGAGAGTACGACACCAAAAGCCAATAATCCTAATCCGCTTAATAGTAAGAATAAGCGTGGAAAAAACTGTGTTGGCATCCTGCACCTAAAAAATAAAAAGAGTGTACGTGAAATGCAGCCTGCGCTCTATGCGTCTAAAGCCCAAAAATAGTGGCTTTTTATGACTGTAATCGTTAATATTGATTATTCAAATAAATAGGCTGTATTTTTATCAGCAAAAATGACTAAGCATGTAATTAAAATGATTTTTGCAAAAACAGGCCTTATGGAACAATGGTCAAAAATCAAAAAAGAGCAACAACATGGCGTATTACAATACCGATAATCATGATGAACAGATCGATCGAATCTTGAGATATTTATTTGACTACCAAACCACACAGCATAAGCGAGCATTATTTTGTGAGGCGCAGCAACAATTACATGATTTGGATATCGCAGCACAGTACCAACTATTTGCATTGGTGCGAGAACAACTCCCTCGACGTGCAAAGCTGCTATTTTCTGCTGAAGATTTCCGTGGAAAGCAACAAGTCATCTTGGAAGTCATGCAACATTTAGCATATGAACGTTAAAAGAATGCTGGGAAATATAAAAATGCACGCTAAAAAAAGTCTATAAAGCTTGAATCGATATGATGACAGAAAAAAATGATGTGCTTTGAGGCAGAAAAGTAGACTAATGATTAATAAACAATCAAAGTCACTTTTATTAGACTTAAAAGCGCTGAAAAAGATTTGCTAGATATAAGAAATTTACTTAATTAAATATCGACTATTTGCTAAATATTTATAAAAAATGCTTAAAAAATAGGTAAAAGTGCAATTTTTTTAGCAAAAACGCTTATAAAAAATACATACGTGAAAAATATAGTGAATTGGGGGTTGCAATGATTCTGAAATGCTCTAGAATGCACC
>NZ_VOZP01000020.1:0-87100 GCF_013419735.1 Acinetobacter sp. YH12064 | reverse complement strand
AGCAAGAGTGAACCACCTGATCCCTTCCCGAACTCAGAAGTGAAACCTCTTAGCGCTGATGGTAGTGTGGGGTTACCCATGTGAGAGTAAGTCATCGCCAGCTCATTATTCAAAACACCCCCTGACTAGTCCAGGGGGTGTTTTTTTATGCGGGAAGGAAAAGAGGGAAGAAGAAAAGCAGAAGAATAGAATAGGAAAATGAATAAGTTAAAGTGACGAATAAATGAATATTTATGAATCAAATATAAAGTTAATAGTCTTCAATATTTCTATAAAGTTTATTGATCCGCTGAAATAATTGATTGCGTTGCAGCTTTAAGCATATATAAGACTTGGCCTAATAAAATATCTTTGTCTGTTAACGCCACAATAATCATGGGGTAATTTTGCGCAGAGACTGATGCAAGTATCGCTTTTCCATTTTCGGCATCTAAGGTTATATTTTGACAACCAACTAAATGAATTTCTTTGATAAATGCTGATACCATTGCAAGGATAGAGCTGCTAACCGCAGCTAACTTGCTATTGTTATATTGCCCACGTTTGTAAACACTTGTTAGCTCAAATCCATCTGTTGAACACACCATGATGAAATGAACGCCTCGTGCATTGTTAATAATATTATTTATTTGTTCATGGGCATGTTGTATTAACTCATTCGAAGCGGTGCGTTTTGTGACATTAAACATTAATAGCTCCTTATGCGGTAATGTAGTGATTTACTTCGATTGAGGTAATTAAAGCTTCAAGTAGCAGTAAAACGTCAGATTTTTTGCGACAGTCAATAAAGAATAGGGGCGAATATAAGTCCTGACTAATCAGCCAATCTTTGTAGATAGCAGTATTTGTCGAACTTGTGATTTCGTCTGTATGGGTAATTCCAATGGCTATGTTATCTGTATAGTTTTGGAAGGTTTCTAAGTAGCTTTCGAGTTCACTTAGGGGATCATTAACATTATGATCAATCAAAATAATTGCACCGATTGCGCCTTGACAAATCACAGGCCAAATAAAATCAAAACGACTTTGTCCAGGGGTACCATATAAACCTATTTTTAAACCATCTTCTAAGGTCACTTCTCCGTAGTCGATACCCACTGTGGTTTCGAGTTTTTGATGGCTGGTTTGGTCAGTGTTAAGCGCTTCAGTAAGTAAAACAGGGATATCCGAAAGTGAACGGATCGCTTCAGTTTTTCCAGCACCCATAGAACCAGCAAAAACAATTTTATATTGCTGAAGAATCATGTTTGATGTCCTATTCTAAAATCCAAATTTACGGCGTAATTTACGAAAGAAGTTTTGCACAAAGTTCTTTTGTTCTGTTGTTTCATGCTTTTCAGGTGGCGTGTAATGTTTATCCCAAAGATTTATTTTTTTAATATTCAGTGATGCCATATTCGCAGCAATGAACTGTCGAACGGTGCTGAGGGGTATATCATATTGTTCTGCAATCGTTGATATCTTTGCGCCCTGGATAAAGCATGCAGAAAGTTGAAAAATTTGTTTATGAGATAAATGTTCAGCAGGTTTTGGCCAGCTTAAAATTCGAAAATGACCATCTTCAGGAACTGTTTGGTAAAAATTCGGAGTTTGCCAAAATAGATTCCATATCCAGTCTTGAAGGATGACGGGGTGCTTTCGACTTACATGGGTCATATCTTCAATTGATGCGAAATCATATTTAAAACTAGCATCTGTGTGTTGAAGTTGACGCTCGAGGTTGAGCCAAGCTATATTTTGCGCGGTATCGATTACCGCTATTGTACCTAGATCATCATATAGGTGTAATTTTTCATGGTTATCTTCTGCATACATTTTTTTGAAGTAATCATCTTCCAAATTAAAATCGCTAAAGCTTTGAGTTTGACATTTTTGTGCATGCTCTATGGATTCATTAAGGCCATTATGGCTGACGAGATGTTTATCAATCCATTGATTGAGCTCTTGATTGTCATCCACGGGTAGGAACAGCGTATTATTTCTGACACGCCCAGATTGTTGGTAGTCTTTCGAGATCTTGAGCCAAGGTAAAGCGCGGCGCGTTAATATTTTTTGAATTCCTTCGGTGTCAAAAAAACGCTCATGAATAAATAAGCAATCGAGATTCACATCAGATGCACTTTTCCATTGGATATTAAAGTGCTGTGGAAAAATTGCGTAAAGCTGATGTTTGAGTTGATCTGAATCATGAATACTTAATCCAGCAATGCCGATATTGATATATTGCTTATTCATGGTGTTCCTCGACTAATTTTATTCAAATCTGTAAAACATTTTGGGAATAAAAAACCCTCTTATTGGCATAAGAGGGTTGGGTGAAATTAAGCAAAATCTAAGTTTTTTTCATAGGTTTTTAATTCGTGTCGAGCCATGGCTAGGTTTGCTTTGGCACGATCAAGTACTAAATATAAGAATACGGATTCATTATTTTCCAGTGGACGAATCAAGTGATACTGCTTTCCTAAGGTAATTAAAATATCAACAATGTGATCATCTAAATTGAGTGACTGAGCAACACGTCTTTTGGAGCGAACCACTTCAGTATTTCCAGCAGCTGCTAATTCTAAATCAATATCTCCACCGCCTTGTGTCGCCATAGCTAGGCCACTTTCACCGTCTACCAGTGCCGCTGCATGAAAACCGTCGATTGTTGTGAGTGATTCTAATGAAACTTTAGCCATTTTTATGCCCCTCTTTTAGGTTATACATGATTATTATTTGTAGGTATTTAGGTAATTAAACTAGCGTTTTTAACTACATAATTTAATTATAGGAAGCGTAAGGGGCTTTGCAATAAAATTAATTTTTTGCTTTAAAAGGATAATATTTTCTAAATATAGCGTTAAGTTTTAGGATTTAAAAAATGTGATTTAATTTGCTATATATATTTTTTATGTATTTTAGAACTTTATTTTTGATATAAAATTTACCAAAAATTCAAATGTAATATTTTGTAAATGGTGTGACAAAACTCAATTTTTGCAGAATAAAGCTGACCGATTTACATAAAGAAAACAAAAAGTGATCTAAAGGCGTGTAATTTAGAATATTCGATTTAAAAAAACCTGCTTAAAAAGCAGGTCATTGATTTAGACAAATGAAGCTACTTAAGAAAAAATTTTACAAGCTGCAGATGCCAAAATCCATAAAATCACCACTGCAACAATAGGCTCTACAATTTTTGACCAAGTTGGAACTTGTACTTCAGTTGTCACATCTTCTTGAGTATGTTGTTGATTAACCATTTGATTGAACTCCTTCATTGATGCTTCTAATGATATCTCTTCTTGCAGATTTGGTTTAGAACCAAGAAGCTCTGTTAGGTTGTTTGTTGACCAAACCCAATCATCCGCTTGACCAGAAAGGTGCTCAATTTGTCCATTGAGTAATTCTTGAATGCTTTGTGGTGAGTGTGAGCCGGTATCATGAAGTTGCTTTAATTCATTTAATTGTAAATGAAAAATTTCAGTTGTTAGGTGTTCAAGTTCAGAGCGTTCTAATATTGATGCATTCGATGGATTGGTGGTCAGATGGCGTGAAACTTCTTGAATATAGAGTTCATCAGGCTGAGTAATTTCTTGATAAATCTTTTGAGCATTATTGCGGAGCTGATGAATCAATTCACCTAAAGTTAATGCATTGATTTCACGTATATGTTGACGTTTTTCTTCACGATTTAAATGACTTAAAAGCGTAGGCTTTTGAGATTCTATTTGTTCGACAAAATATTGTACTAAATCAAAAGCCATTATTCGCTTCCTTATTCTTTAATCGAGCAACCTTAAACCTGGTTTTTTCTTCGGCTGCTCTTGTTGTTCTTGGTCGTTTGATTTTAAAGCATTTTGATCATTCTGAATACCTTCATATTCTTGAGGATCGAAGAACATGCCTTGACCATTTTCACGTGCATAGATACCTAGAACAGCAGAAAAGGGGATATAGAGGTTTTGCGAAACGCCACCAAAGCGTGCAGAGAAAGTAATCGTCTCATTGCTCATGTGTAGCGCATGCGTTGCATGAGGTGCGATATTCAGGACAATTTGGCCATCTTGGATATATTGAACTGGCACCATCGTACCATTCTGTGTCGCATCAACAAGTAGGTACGGTGTAAGTTGATTGTCACAAATCCATTCATAAAGTGCCCGTGTTAAGTACGGACGCGTTGGAGTGAGTTGTAGTTCCAGTTCAGACATAATGCTTACTCGAATATTTATGGGAAATTAATTTTTTGCTAAAAGCTCGCTATAGCGATTTTTTTCCTGCAATGTCATCGATTTGATAAATGCAGGACGGCTAAAGATGCGTTGGCAATAGAGAAATATAGGGCGGCATTGCTGTTTGGGAAGCTCAATCCCCATGGCTTTTAGGCGCAGAAATATAGGCGCGAGCATACAGTCTAACATGCTAAATTGTTCAGACATAAAATAAGGATAATGCTGAAACAAGGGGGTTAGTGAAATGAGTGTATCACGTAATTGTTTTTGTGCTTTTTGCTTGGCTTTTTCATCGAGGGTGTCGGGATGGCGAAGCATAATATCGGCAAGTCTTAACCAATCTTGTTCGAAGCGCCATACATATTGACGTTGCTCTGCACGAGGCATGGGTGCATCTGCATACAGTTTATTTTGACGATATCGGTCATCTAGATATTCGGCAATAATACTGCTGTTATAGAGTTTTAGGCCATTTTCAATCATCATCGGAAGTTGATTGTAGGGATTTAAACTCGCAAGATCTTCGTCTTCATCATCAGCAATAATTAAATTATGTTTGATTTGCTTCTCTGCAAGTACATAGCGTATCCAGTGTGAGCGAAAGTCATCCGCATGACTGTAAAGCGTAATCCCTTGGAGAGGTGCATTTTCGACTGACATAATCCGAGACGATGAGAAATGAATAAGATAGGATACTAAAATTAGACAGTAAAATCACGGAGACTTTAGCAATATCAATGCAGCAACAGTGAAAATTACAGTTTTGTTTTATTTGATTTTATCTGATAGCTTTTCATGTCATATATTTACCTGATCGTCACCGCATGATGACCATTGCACTTGTACAAAAATTATTATTTTTAGCTGCTGTTATTTTTATGGGCATTGGCTTTTATACGGCACTCGCTGGAGGTTATGCCTCTGATTATGGAGTAGAGGATGATAGCCAAGAACAAAAAAGCAAAATGACCATCTGTACAATTACACTAATATTGTCGGTTATATGCTTAATTGCGAGTTTGAGTCTCTTTGTTTATCGGATCATTATTCTTTTTGCATCATCTTCATAAAAATTAAACATAAAAAAACCTTGGCATAAGCCAAGGTTTTTTGTCCGATTCGGTAAACGAATTAACGTTTAGAGAATTGAGGACGTTTACGAGCTTTACGTAAACCAAGTTTCTTACGTTCAACTTCACGAGCATCACGAGTAACGAAACCAGCTTGACGAAGAGCAGGTTTAAGAGTTTCGTCAGAAGCAATCAATGCACGAGTAATACCGTGACGGATAGCGCCTGCTTGACCACCGATACCACCACCAGCAACAGTGATGTAAAGGTCATATTTCTCAGTAGCTTCTAAAAGCTCAAGTGGTTGGTTAACAACCATACGAGCAGTTTCACGACCGAAATATTGTTCTAAAGAACGGTTGTTGATTACGAGTTTACCAGTACCAGCTGATAGGAAAACACGTGCAGTTGCGGTCTTACGGCGACCTGTACCATAGTTAGTAGCCATGTGCTGTATCCCTTAGATGTCCAAAACTTGTGGCTGTTGAGCAGTATGTGGATGCTCAGTACCAGCGTACACTTTCATTTTCTTGATCATTGCATAACCAAGAGGACCTTTTGGCAACATGCCTTTTACAGCACGTTCGAAGATTTCTTCTGGTTTGTGAGCAACTAATTTTTCGAAATTAGTTTCACGAATACCACCAGGGAAACCAGTGTGGCGATAATATTTCTTATCAAGTGATTTTTTACCAGTCACTTGAACTTGCTCAGCATTGATAACAACGATGTAGTCGCCAGTGTCAACGTGAGGAGTATAAGAAGTTTTGTGCTTACCGCGTAAACGACGAGCGATTTCAGTCGCAAGGCGACCTAAAGTTTTGCCAGAAGCATCAACAACGTACCAGTCGTGTTGAACTTCAGCTGGCTTAGCGCTGAGAGTTTTCATTAAACCACTACCTATTATAGTTGGTTTGGACTATGGAAGCTGTCCAAACAAAAGGAGACGCGATTCTATACGAATACGTGAAGAATCACAAATGAAAATATAAAATTTCAAGCGCTGTATTGTAGTATATTTCTTCAGCAATAAACAGGAGATAATCCAGAAATTATAAAAAAAGCGGGTGAATGTAAATCATGTCGAATTCTAATCTGTTAAAAACCACATTTGACCCCTTATTTTGGCGACATTGGTGGTATTTAATGGGCTTATGTAGCACCTTGATTTTAAGCCCAACTTTTTTGTATTTGGTGTCTTTGCATGGGGCGGATGGCGCAATCATCGTTTTGTTAATGATGCTCACTTTATTTTTCCTTAGTTATTTATTGGTTTATCTGTTGATTGGATTATTGCTTGTGGGCGGTATGTTTTTTTGGCTGATAACGAACTACCCGCAGCATGTACCGGCCGTTCAGCGCGGCATTGTAATTCTTATTGCACTGATTTGGATCATTGGCATTTCAGGTTTTGCTTTCGATTTCATTCCATACAATGTCGCACAACGCGGTTATTTTTGAGTTTTAGTCCGATATTTTTAGTCAATAAAATTAGGTCTGTCATGTGCATCACACAGTATAATAATGCTATTGCACACACAGGATAGACCCATGCTGCCTTTATATATCACGAGCGGTGAACCCGCAGGTATCGGACCTGATATTTGTTTGAGCTTAGCCAATCGAATAGATGAAAGGCCACTTGTGGTTCTTATTGATAAAGATTTGCTGCTCAAGCGTGCTCAACAGTTAAAGCTCGAAGTTGAACTGATTGACTATGTTGGGCAGGAGGGTTCGGCAGCTCTAGGTCAGCTTTATGTGGAACATGTACCTGTAACTACACCTGTTATTGCAGGTCAGTTAGATGTGAATAATGCAGCCTATGTGTTGGAACAATTACGTCGTTCTGCAGATTATGCGATGTCTGGCAAAAGTGTAGGTGTTGCAACTGCACCTGTGCAAAAGTCGATTATTAATGATGCCGGTATCCATTTCAGCGGACATACGGAGTTTTATCAAGAATTTGCAGGCGTTGATCGTGTCGTGATGATGCTTGCGACCAAAACGCTCCGTGTCGCATTGGCAACAACACATTTACCGCTTCGTGATGTTGCGGATGCCATTACTCAAGAACGTTTGCATCAGGTCATTGATATTTTGATTCATGATTTAAAAACCAAATTTAAAAAAGATCATCCGCATATTTTAGTCTGCGGTTTAAATCCGCATGCGGGTGAAGATGGTTATTTGGGCATGGAGGAGATTGAAGTGATCAATCCGGTGCTAGAGCGTTATCGCGCTCAAGGGGTGAATATGAGCCTGAGTTTACCTGCTGATACCTTATTTACCCCTGAAAATTTAAAAGATGCCGATGCGGTTTTGGCGATGTATCACGATCAGGGCTTACCTGTGTTAAAGTCGCAGGGCTTTGGCGAAGCCATCAATATCACTTTGGGCTTACCATTTATTCGGACTTCAGTGGATCACGGCACAGCACTGTCACTGGCTGGAACTGGTCTTGCTAAAAGTTCGAGTTTACAGGTGGCGGTTGACTTGGCTTTAGAATTAGCACGTGCGAAAAATAACGAAACTTAATAATAAAGGTTTGAATTTTATATGAATAATAGTAAAAAATTATCAAAAATAAAACAGGAAAATAACAAGATGCTTAGGGCGAAATCGATCATTCGCCCATTTTTTGGGATTGCGTTAGCGTTGATGCTGTCAGCATGCTCAACGCTCGCTACAGATCATCATTCTTGTGAATTAAAAGTATTATCGCTGCAAATTCCAAAACAGACGGAAGGATTTATACGTTTTGCATCACCGGCTGCCGTGGATGGCTTTAAACATAATCAGCAAAAATTTAATCAAGCGCTGACTGCGGTGCATAAAAAATATGCGAATCGTGATGGTGCTGATAAAATGCTTCAAGATGGACAGGCAATCAATGCTAATATTGATCTGCTTGTACAGCATCAAAATAGCCTGAGTGCGCTATATGAATATCAAATTCTTGTAAGTGAAACCATTCCAGGTATTCAAGCTGAATATAACCTTCTGGCTGATATGATGGCTAGAGCAAACAATTCAGCTATTCAAGCAATGATTGCTAAAAATCAAGTCTATATTGTGGGACGGGTGTTGAATTCTATGCTGAATTTAACTGATGTGAATTCTATTCATCCAGACGATTTAGATGACTTTTTAGAAGATTTTGAAACTTTCAATATTTATTTGAAGGCTCAACTGAATGGTAATCCCGAACTGGGTGTAGAGCGCGTAAACAATGCTGAAATGCGCGAAAGTTTGCTCTCCATTCAGGCTGAAACTGAAGAAATGATGAAATCTGAAACAATGGCTTTGTTGAAACAAAGAGAGCCATTGCTCAGTGTAATTAAAGCGGCTCGGGATAATGTGACCAAGTCAGAAGAAATTTTTGCTCGCTTGAGTGAATTTGAATCAAGTCAGTAATCGTTGTAATAAACCTATGCGGAGAATTTTATGTATCAAATTAATGCCCTAAACCCAAAAGATGAAGGGCATCACACGCGTAAGCGGTTTGGACAGAATTTCTTACATGATCAACGTGTTATTGCCAAAATTGTACGTTCGGTAAATCCGCGTACAGGTGACAATATTGTCGAAATTGGTCCCGGTCTTGCTGCGCTTACATCTCCTTTAATTGGTGAATGTGATGCTTTAACTGTGGTTGAGCTGGACCGTGACTTAGCCGCAGGTTTACCGGGTCGTGTGCCACATCCTGAACGTTTAACCATTGTTGAAACTGACGCGTTAAAATACGATTTTACTGAATTATTCCAAGAAGGCCGTCCACTGCGTGTGGTTGGTAACTTGCCATATAACATCTCAACACCACTACTTTTCCATCTCTTAGAGTTTGGTGACAAAGTGAAAGACATGCACTTCATGTTGCAAAAAGAAGTCGTGGACCGTATTACCGCTTCACCGAATACTAAAGAATATGGTCGTTTATCGGTGATGATTCAATACTTCTGCAAACCGACGTTTTTATTTGAAGTTCCGCCGGGTTCGTTTAATCCGCCGCCAAAAGTCACCTCTGCGGTATTCCGTTTAGAGCCTTATGCCGTTAAACCGATTGTGGCGAAAGATGAAAAAGCGCTTGCGCGTTTGGTTTCACATGTCTTTACTCAGCGCCGCAAGACCTTGCGTAACAGCTTAAAAGGCATGTTGGTTGAAGATGGTTTTGAAAATGCAGGGGTTGATCCAATGGCGCGTCCTGAAACCCTAACACTTGCAGAATTTGTCGCATTAGCAGATCAAATGGTGGCTTAATAATTATGACTCGCAATATTCGCTATAACTATGTCATTGGTGATGTTCAAGGCTGTTTTGAAGCATTAAAAGCTTTACTGAAAGAGATCAAGTTTGATGCAGACCAAGATTTTATATGGTTTGCCGGTGATCTCGTCGCACGGGGTGAAAACTCGGTAGGCGCTTTGCGGTTCATCAAAAAATTAGTGGATAGTGAAGTTGCGGCGACGGTACTGGGCAATCATGATCTGACTTTGCTGGCATGCGCTCGTGGTATTAAGGATATCAATCCTAAAGACAATATCGATGATGTGATTCACGCTTTAGAAAGTGATGATTTGATTGATTGGTTACGCAAGCAGCCGCTGTGTCTATTTCCGAATGAGCAAACCATTTTGACTCATGCGGGTATTCCTTTGAATTGGACTGCGCAGCAAACCGCAGACTTGGCAAAAGAAGTGGAAGCGGTGATTGGTCATGACGACTTTGATGTGGTTGATGCGTTTCTTCAAGTGATGTACGGTAAAGAGCCAAACCTATGGTCGGATGATTTGTCGGGTCATGCGCGCTTACGCTGTATTACCAACTATTTGACCCGCATGCGCTTAACCGATGCAGAAGGTCGATTAGAGTTCAGTTTTAAGGATTCACTCGATGACCCTATGCCGAAGGGTTTTCAACCATGGTTTGAGTTTGAGTCACAAGCAGCGCAGACCCATCAAATTCTTTTTGGTCATTGGGCTGCTTTACAAGGAAAAAGCATTTCAGCAAAAATCCAAAATGTGGATGGCGGATGTGTCTGGGGCAATCAGTTGATGGCCTATCGTTTAGAAGATCAGCACATGTTTGCTGTCGATAATCCTGTAATGTAAGTATTTAAAAATAAAAAAGCCGCATTGATGCGGCTTTTTATTGGTGTGAGGATTAGTCTAAACGAATCCAAGTTTGGTTACGGCCCAAGACTGAAACGCCAATACTTGCACGGATCGAAATACGTTTTCCTGTGCTGTTTAAGCGCACTTTAGCATCATAAACCTTGCCAGAAAGAGGGTCGATAATACGACCTTTTTCATAATTATTCGTATTATTAATTTGCTTTAAACCTTTAACAATTTCCATGCCGAGAATCGGTTGGTTGGTATAAGGCGCAGGGCACTTATTACAGTTTTTTTGTGGTGTATAGCCAGGACGTGGTGTAATTTTAATAATTTTACCGGTATAGGTATTATTGGATTCTTTGTGAATCGAAATAATCGCTTTGGCCGCTCCTGTTTTATCGTCAATTTGTTGCCACGTGCCAGCAATGTCATTTGCAAATGCGCCATTCATCAAACCGAATGTGCATAGGCTGAATAATATTTTTTTAAACATAATCGCTTTTCCCCTAGAAGCGTGATTTATGAGCACGTATGTTAGAAAGTTTACGAGAATAGTCAACTTTATTTTTAAAATAATTTGAATATCTTAGGCATAAAAAAACCGCCAACATGGCGGTTTTTATGACACTGAGCTTATTCTTGGCGAATCCAAGTTTGGCTACGACCGAGTGCTGAAACACCCATATAGCCACGTAGCGTGAGACGTTTTCCACTGGCATTTAAGCGAACTTTTGTGTCGTAAATTTTGCCAGATAGTGGGTCAATAATACGGCCTTTGTCGTAATTATTGGTCCCTTCAACATGTTTTAAACCAGTTAACACATCAAGGCCTAAAATCGGTTTGTTTTTATAAGGTGCAGGGCAGTTTACGCAGGTGTCACGTGGCGTATAACCCGGACGCGGCGTCACTTTGATGATTTTACCCACGAATGTACCATTAGTTTCTTTACGGATTTCAATAATGGCTTTTTGTGAACCTGTTTTATCATCAATTTGTTGCCAAGTCCCTGAAAGGTCTTGAGCAAAAGCTGAACCACTCATTACAGCAGCTAAGAATAAGAGGCTCACTTTTAATTTTTTCATCAGATATTCCCTGTAGGTGGTTCACCTATATCAAATCAATTTACTGAATAAATTTAAAATTTATTCAACGCGAATCCATGTCTGTGTACGACCAATCGCGGAAATCCCCAGATATCCACGTAAATGTAAGCGCTTACCATTGGCAGAAATTTTGCCTTTTAAGCTGTAAATTTTGCCTGCTAAAGGATCAATAATTTTTCCTTGAGAGTAGGTATTTTCACTTTCAAGTTTCAGCCCCTTAAATACATCCATCCCTAAAATAGGCTGGTTGGTATAAGGTGCAGGGCAATTCACACATTTTTCCTTTGGTGTATAACCCGGACGTGGCGTCACTTTGACAATTTTGCCGGTATAGGTGTCTTTGGCATCTTTTCGAATTTCGATCAGTGCTTTAGGCGAACCGGTTTTATCGTCAATTTGTTGCCAAGTCCCTGTAAGATCTTGAGCATAGAGTGCAGAGCTTGTTACTACAGCACCGAATAATGCAGCCCATTTCAAACTTTTTTCGATCATATTAATAATCCTTTATCAATACACTTTGTGAGGGTTTATTGATCATACTAGGTAATATCTGAACTTAGAGCAACTACTCTAAGCATAAATATTTACATTTTATTCGGGAAAGTTGACATGTTGCACAAAAGTGCCTTTACCAAAAATGTAACATCCACAGCACATCGTTCAATGTGTTGTGGTGTACCCTAGAATTTATATTAAGTTTATTTTTTATACAAAACAATCATTTAAAAGTGATTGCTCAGTCACATATTTTGTAGATAGAGTATGAAAGTTGGCAACCAGATTGCTGTGAAGACTGCATTTACCGCCATGCCAAATGCCGCATAGCGCCCAGCAATGCTGCCGCGCTGCCAAGCTTGAGCTGTGCCAATCGCATGTGCAGCAAGTCCTAAGGCGAGTCCTGATGCACGTTCATCATGAATATTTTTAAGTATGATGGGTGAAAATGCTGCACCAATCACCCCTGATAAAATCACAATCAAAATAACCAAAGGAATCGGGGAATGCAGCAGCGTGGCAATGTTGATGGCAATAGGGGTGGTCACTGCCCGTGTAGCAAAAGCCATAATGGTTGGATCTGACAAATGCAGCAAATAAGCCAGCCCCATAGGGAGGGCAACGGCACTGATACTGGCAAAGACTAAAATCCCGCCCACGGCTTTTAATGGCAAGTCATCGTAGCGCATCGCTGCTAAAGGAATGGCCAAGGCCACTGTGACATAGCCGAGTAAGTTATTGAACAGTGGATTCACGTGTGCCATATAACTTTCATAGGAAATGCCAAAAAGATAGAGCATACCAATGACGAAAAACATCCCAATCACAATCACGGGGATTTGCGGTAATTTTTTATTAATAGGTTTTGCGACAAGATAGGCGATCAGGGTAATGATGAATCCAGAGATGATTGAAAGCATGTTGATTCTCCTATAGCCATTTCTTAGACATTTTTGCGTAGACCCATAGCGGTATGAGGGTACTGACAAAGAGAACAATCAAAAACATCGGAATTTCATCGCCTAAATGCATCATCATTAGCAATGAGCCTGCACTAATGGGTAGGAAGGCAAAGGCACTTTCTTTCATGATTTTATTATTGGTATCGACCAAACTGGCTGGAATTTTGTTGAATTTTCTCCAAAATGAAAGCACGATCAAGAGGCTAATCAAACCGACTAGATTGCCTAATTCTGGGTGATTGAATTGCTTCATGACCCAGACCGCGCCTTCACGGAAAATAATAATTAATGCAATAGTGCCTATCCAGGCTTTCCAGTCGATGCGCTTGATCCAGTCCATTTTTGTCTTTCGTTAAAATTATACTAATCAAGTTTTAACCGATTTAGTCTTTAATTTCAAATTCTTCAAGTGGACGTTGAAATTGTTGCGCACGCGTTCCCAAGATTTCTTCGATGGGTAAATGCGCCTGTTTAATCAGTTGTTCCAACTTATGCGGGGCAATGATGACGTGCAAAATTAAGTTGCCTTGTTCATCATAACTTTCATTTTGGATCACATTGAGCGCATACAGTTGTGTTCTTAATTTGCCATAAGCCGGTTTTAGACGGACTTCAAAGCTTTGAATCTGTCCCATTAAGCATTCTTGAACCGCTTGGCGTAATAAGGGAAGACCTTTACCACTATGTGCTGAGACATAGACACGTTCCGGCTGATGTGGCTTGCCATAGATGATTTTAGGATCTTCGCCACTGACATCAATTTTGTTATAAACGCGCAGAATCGGAACATCGACACCAATTTCTTTCAGTACTTTTTCGACAGCCTCGATTTGTTCCATCATGTCAGGACTGCTGGAGTCAATGACATGTAACAATAAGGTCGCCTCCAACGTTTCTTCTAAGGTGGCTTTAAACGACTCGACCAGTGAGTGCGATAAATTACGCACAAAACCTACAGTATCTGCGAGAACTAAGTTGCCGATGCCATCCCAATGTAGACGGCGTAAAGTTGGGTCAAGTGTCGCAAAAAGTTGGTCTGCTGCATAGACATCACTTTTTGCTAAATTATTAAATAAGGTCGATTTACCCGCATTGGTATAACCCACCAATGACACGGTTGGAACAGCAGCTTTTTGACGTGCCACACGACCTTGCATACGTGTTTGGCGGACTTTCTCAAGTTTCGCTTTGAGTTGTCCCATACGGAGCTTGAGTAGCCGACGGTCAGTTTCCAGCAGCGTTTCACCCGGTCCACGTAGGCCGATCCCACCTTTTTGGCTATCGAGATCGCCACGACTACGAATCAGTCGTGAAGCCATATGTTGTAATTGGGCCAATTCAACTTGCAATTTACCTTCATAGGTACGTGCGCGTTGGGCAAAAATATCTAAAATTAATTCTGTACGATCGACCACACGACAACGCATGATGCGTTCAAGATTACGTGCTTGGGCAGGGGTGAGGGCATGGTCAAAGATGACCAATTCGGCTTCATATTCTGCGACTACTTCTGCAATTTCTTCAGCTTTCCCTGAGCCGATAAATAATTTGGCATCAGGCTTAATACGCTGAGCATGCACATGTTGCAGAATATTGGCACCTGCAGATTGAGTAAGTAAGTGGAATTCTTCGGCATCAAGGTCTGCAAGCATTTGTACTGCCACACTGACTAAAATTACGCGTTCACCGCTCGCTTGATGTTGATTTAAATTTTCCACTCAGCACACACTCCTGTTTAAAGATTCATTTTAGGCGAAAATGCAGTGCGAGGGTTAATCTAAGTGAGGGATTAATGGCTAAGTTCTGTATGTCGTGCTATTCAATTAGAGAGAGCTTCGAAAGCTCAGCGCCAATAAGAAAAGCACACTCACATATATCAATGAAAAACCAGCAATGGCTTTTAACGCTTGCCATGAAGAAATAGGGGGATTGTCTGAATATGAATGATTCATAATTTTTACCTTTAAAACCGATATAAAAACAATATTTGATTTTTAAAAACGATTAAAATGGGAAAATATTATCTTCGACTTCGGTTTTTATGATCAATGCAAAAAAACTGTCTTCGGTATATGATGATGAAAATTTACGCCAAATTGTGGCACCGTGTCCTTTTAGTGAACCGTTTATGAATCAACCTCAAATCGTCAATACACCGCAAATTAATGTGTTTTCAAAATTTTATTTGTATTGTAAAAAAGTCGGTGCAGCAGCTGTTGCCGTGACGCAGGGTTTTTATTTGGTTTATCGTCATCAATTGTATAAAGACCCGAATAACCCGCAAAATACCCGCTATGTGCAGTATTTTTGTCGCAAGTTATGCAAAGTATTCAATCTTGAAGTCAAAGTGCATGGCGAAATTCCACGTCAACCAGCCCTTTGGGTAAGTAATCATATTTCATGGTTAGATGTGGCAGTTTTGGGTTCTGGCGCACGTGTTTTCTTTTTGGCGAAAGCTGAAATTGAAAAATGGCCAGTGCTGGGTAATTTGGCGAAAGGCGGTGGCACCTTATTTATTAAGCGTGGCTCTGGCGACTCGATTAAAATTAAAGAACAAATTACAGGCTTCTTAAAACAAGATACGCCGGTACTCTTTTTCCCAGAAGCCACCACTTCAGATGGCAGCAAAATTAAAAAAATTCATGGTCGTATTTTAGGTGCGGCAATTGAAGCCGAACGTCCAGTCCAAATTTGCTTAATTTGCTATGTGAATCAGGACGGTGAACTCGATAATATTGCGCCCTATGTCGGAGACATTAGCTTTGATCGACATGTCAAAAATGTCTTAGAAATGCCGAAAGTCACAGCGCATCTGATGACATTGCCCGCAATTGATTCGGCAGGTCATACTGTTGACAGTCTGACACAAGAAGTGCAGCAAAAAATGAATCAAGGATTGGCAGAACTTCAAGCCAAAGTCCTTAAAGCACCAGTTCCAGTTGAAGCTTAATGAATTAATGATTCAGGCTGCAAGGGGATGCCTTTGCAGCATAATCCTTACATAAAGCCTTCGAGCGGCAACCAAGAGATAAATTTCACCCCTGCTTTTTGCCACCACTTGATTTTCGGTTCACGTGGATAAATACGCGTTTGACCATTTGACAGCTTAATTTTCCAATTGATCTGTTGGTCTGCATTGAGCACTAACTTATAGGCATATTTACTCAAATTTTCATCCATGGTGTAGTGGACTGCTTTGGCTAAGCGTGGGCTATTCAGTAATACCCCAATTTCAGTATTTAAATATGCTGAGCGAGGGTCAAAGTTAAATGAGCCGATAAAGACTTGTTTTTCATCAATTGCCATCAGTTTGGCATGTAAGCTCGAACGGCTTAAGCCCTTCAGACTGACTTTAGCTTTTTCAGCGAGCTCTTTGGTATTGGTATTGAGATTTTCTGCATCAGGTCTAGACAGAAACTCATAGAGTTGAACATCGTGTTCCAATAGATCTTGGCGATATTTACTATAAAAAGCATGAACCAATGGCACGTCATTGGCCTGGAATGAGTTAGTCAAAACTCTGACTTTCACGCCATCGGCACTGAGGTTTTTTAGGCGTTCAGCCCCTTTTTTTTCTGGGACAAAGTAGGCTGAAACGATATCGACACTTTGTTCAGGTTTATCTAAACGGTTGAGCAGCTGAAAGTTGAGATGCTCTTCTTTTTTAGCCTTAGATTTGATTTTGCTTGGGGAATCTTTGACCACTTCGGCTTTAACCCAGTCAAATTGGATTTTATTGTTGAGCCAGTCATCAAAGGCATGTGAACGGTTAGCTAAGTCCAAATAATTGACCACAGTGGCTTCTTGGTTATAGTCATCGAGTTGTTGTTTGAGACTGTCAAAGCGCAAGCTATAGTGGCGTGGATTGACCAATCGGCGTACTGGAAAGGCATAGTCATCATTCCAATATTCATCAAAAGAATGAATGATTTCATCGGATGCCGCACCGACTAGCATGACGTCGACATCGGAAAATTGATAGTTATCACTGACGTTATAGTATTGGTTACTCATATTGCGACCACCAATCAGAGCAATTTGATTGTCTGCAATAAAGCTTTTGTTGTGCATACGGCGGTTGATGCGTTTTAGATCCAGTACCATATCGACAGGGCGGAAATGTCGGAAGCGGTAGGGATTATACAGTTTGACATCAATATTGGCATGTTGGTCGAGTGCCATATAAATGCCTTCCATTTTTTTGGCATTATTGTCATCGACCAATAAACGAATTTTGACCCCACGATCAGCAGCTTTGATCATGGCATGTAGGGCCAAAGCACCAATTTTGTCGTTATCCCAAATATAGTATTGTAGATCTAAACTTTTTTCGGCCTTATTGATTAGCTCGATTCGAGCCGCTAAGGCTTCTAATGGGTCATACAGAACGTGGTAACCGGTTAAGTTGGGATTTTGTTCACGTAGCGGCAGCACAATTTTGGCAAGGCTAGTATCGTCAGTGGGAGTATTAAAGGCATATTCCACAGGTTGAGTTTGCTGTTTAGGCAAGGTACTACATGCAGATAAAGTCAAAACAAGGCTACAACTCAGCAAAACCGCCTTAGTGTGGTTGTGTATGAAGGGCAAATTTTGCTGTTTCGGTGTAGCTGAGTTCATACTGTTAGACATACTAAAAAATTTGATTTGAGTATAAGTGTCAGCTGTGAAAAGATAAATATAGTGACCGAGTTTTCTCGTTAGGCAAATTGTAGAGCAAATGTATGTGGGAATTAGATTCCGTAGTGATGTATTTTTATATCGGGTTGGCTGTGCTGGGCGTTTGGGCAATTTCCCAAGCTTGGTTAAGTCAGTCGCGCACGGAAACGATTCATCCGTTTAAAGCCTTCGTACATTTGTTGGCATTTTATCTTTCGTATTTACTTATCCCTTTATTCTTCTTTAGCTTTTATGCAGGCTGGAGTGGTTATTATTCACTGCATGAAGCGATTTTTGTCGGTGCTGTTACGGGCCTTTTATGCTATGCCCGATTTATCGAGCCGCACATGATTCAGGTAAAAAAATGCCAATATCAATTGCATGAAACACGACAATTATTAAAGCCTGTACGCATTGCTTTAATTGGTGATTTACACATTGGTTTATTTTCGGGCCATGAACGTCAGTTAAAAATGATCGTCGATAAAATCAATGCACAAAATCCTGATTTGGTCGTGGTTGCAGGGGATTGGACTTATGAACCTGAAAATAAGTTGGCTGAAGAACTGGCTGTACTGAAAAAAATTATTGCTCCAATTTATTCGGTGAATGGTAATCATGATGAGCAATATCCCGGTCCGCCTATTCAAGCGCTGTTAAAACATGCATTAGAAAGTAATCATGTGGTGGATATCGAAGGGCAGGTGGTTGAGTTTAATGAGTTTCGTTTATTAGGCGTTGGGGACTTATGGGCTGGTAAAGCCGATATGCGCTATTTGCCAGAATTGCCACAGGATAAGCCTTGGATCATTTTGTCGCATAATCCAGATACCGTCGATATGGTACCTAAACTGCCAGGACGACCATTGATGTTATCGGGTCATACGCATGGTGGACAAGTAGAACTGCCGTGGTTGACCGATTATGTAATGAAAAAAGTGTCGATTTTAGGTCATAAAAAAGGGCTATATCAGCATGACAATGCAGATGTCTTTGTCACTGTTGGTACGGGCATGGTTGGGGTACCTTTTCGTTTTCTTGTGCCACCGACCATTGATATTATCGAGTTGGTTTAATCAAAAACTACCGTTCATTATCGCTAAACGGTTTGGTGACTGTTCCTCTTGATGAAGAGCTACAGACCTTGCTTTGTTAATAAAATTGAACCGTGCCATTAAACATTTGCTGTTTGAAGTTGAGTGAATGACAGTGTCTTGGAACAGATAAGGTGTATTGCTACTTAGTGGGATCTAAGCTGCATTCATGAATTAAATCGAAATGCCGTCACTACAGAGAAATAATTAGTCTTTGACTCAATTTGAGACATAAAAAAAGCCAGCGATATCGCTGGCTTTTTTTGCTATTGAATCAGATTAAACCTGATTATTCACATCATCATTTTTGGTTTCGCGAATCATTAAAAACGCGATCAATGAAAGGATTGATGCTGCAGTCAGGTAGTAACCTACTGCATATAAACCATAGCCAGTTGCAAGTTTAGTTGCGATCAATGGCGCGAAAGATGCACCAAAAATACCTGCCATGTTAAAGGTTAAAGCTGAACCTGTGTAACGTACAGACGTTGGGAAGATTTCAGACAATACCGTACCAATTGGACCATAGGTTAAACCCATGATCGCAAGACCGATACATAGGAATAAGAACACCATCGCAGTACTGCCAGACTCAAGCATGCTTGAGAAGACTAAGCCAAACAATGCAGATACAACACACACCGCAATCGAAGTTGTTTTACGACCAAATTTTTCAGCAAATACAGCAGAAAGTGGAATGAAAGCAGCAAAACAAAGTGTGGCAACCAGTTGAAGTTTTAAAAACTCTTCACGTGTGTAACCCAGCTGCGTTGTACCCCATTGTAAAGCGAATACTGTAGTTAAGTAGAACACAACGAATGTACAAATCGCGGCAATCGTACCGAGAATTAACATCCCCCAGTGCTTAGTGATCACTTCTTTGAACGGAATATTTACTTCTTTTTGCTTATCCAATACTTTTTGGAACGCTGGTGTTTCATGTAATTTTAAACGAATCCACAGACCGACAATAACCAATAGAGCACTTGCAATGAATGGAATACGCCAGCCCCATTGCATAAACTCAGCTTCAGACATGAAGTGACCTAAGGTCAAGAATGAGCCTGTTGCAAGAATAAAGCCGATTGGCGCGCCCAATTGTGGGAACATACCATACCAAGCACGTTTGCCTTCTGGCGCATTTTCAGTTGCAAGCAGAACGGCACCTGACCATTCACCACCTAAACCAAGACCTTGACCTAAACGACAAAGCGCAAGCATGAGCGGAGCAGCGATACCAATTTGAGCATAGGTTGGAAGCAAGCCGATACATACCGTCGAAATCCCCATGGTGAGGAGTGCGGCAACCAATGTGGCTTTACGACCGATACGGTCACCTAAATGGCCAAAGAATGCTGCGCCAATCGGGCGAGCAATAAAGGCAATTGCAAACGTTGCTAGAGATTGAATCGTTGCGGTTGTTGGATCTGTACTTGCAGGGAAGAACAGATGCGGGAAGATAATTACAGCCGCAGTTGCATAGATGTAGAAATCGAAGAACTCGATTGTGGTACCTACAAGACTTGCTGTAAGTACGCGGAATTTTGAATTTGTTGGTTGCTGTTCAGTGGCAGCAGCACTTGAAGACGCCATGGTGGACCTTACACTTACTAAAAATAATTGAACTTAGTTTTAAAAGCGTAATCTTTTTAAAAAAGGCGTAATTTCTTAAAAAAATACGAAATACCAACTTACGAACTGCGGAATTAGGGTCACTAAAGAATGCAGTGTCAGTGGGTTATATCACGTAGAGATAAATCGACAGGAAATGTGATCCTGCACCTATCAATACAAAAATATGCCAGATAGCGTGTGTATATCTTACCTTTTTTAAGGCATAAAACAATGCACCGATTGTATAAGATAGCCCGCCAATGATCAGGTAGGTTAAAGCTTGATCAGATAAAAAGCGTTGCATATCATCCATTACCAGTACTGCAAGCCATCCCATCACCAAATAGGCAATCAACGAAATCTTTTGAAAACGATGAATGAAAATTAATTTGAATAGTGTCCCAATTGCGGCAATCACCCACAGTGCAATGAGTAAATAATGCGCTTTTGCGGTAGGCAGTGCGATTGCCAGAAACGGGGTGTAAGTACCTGCAATTAGATAATAGATTGCAGTATGGTCGAGTTTTTTGTACCAACCACGGCGCTCAGGAGACTCTGCGAAGTGATATAGACTCGATGCTGAAAACAATAACAGCATACTGAATGCATACACCCAAAGTGCAAGCCATTGTCCAGTTGGAAGGTAGGAGCCTTTTAAAATCAGTAGGATACCTGCGATGGCAGACAAAGCCGCACCGAAAGCATGGGTATAGAAATTCAGTCTTTCTTCAGCTGGGTCATAAGCTAAAAGATGGGGAGCATTCATAACGTATCTTTTATAATAATTTAAATATACATATGTATAGTAATTCAATTTTGCTTTTGGTGTAAGAAGATTTAAAATTGTTTTGCAAATTTATCTAGGTTTATATTATGTCATCTTTGGCTTCTCCCTCTACGCAAGAGCAGCAATTTTTAGCAGCCTTTCAGCAAGCCATTGAAACACAGCGTTTTGATCGCATGATCTTGAGTCAGTATAAAGGTGAATTAGACCAATTAGAAAAAATGACCTTGCGAGTCATTTCGCTGCAAGGTGAGTCATTTCTCAGCTGTTTATATCGTTACAAAACCCAAGACATCACCAAAAACTATCCAATCGCATCCGCATATCAACAAGTCGAAAGTTTATTGAGTTGTTGTAAGCAAGCCAACCTGATGACCTTGGATGAAGAAATTCAGCTCAAAAAAAATAAAAAGAAAGCGATGCTAAGCATCAGCAAAAAGCAGCCAGCCTTAGGGAAAATTCCTACGGAGCAGCAAGGACATGATCGAGCGAAACATCGCTATGTCGATCAAAACAGTTATTTCTTACAGCCACTCGGTATTACGGATGCAAAAGCACAAATTATTCCGAGCATGGCACGTAAATGGAAACAAATTAATAAATTTGTAGAAATTTTTTCAGGCGCTTTAAGCCAGATCAAAGAGAGCGATCAATCTCTACATGTCGTGGATTTTGGTTCAGGTAAAGGCTATCTGACTTTTGCATTATATGATTATTTAGCAAAACACCAGCAAGTGCCTAAAGTGACAGGGGTTGAGCTAAATCCGAAAATGGTGGAATTTTGCCAAAGCGTTGCGCAGCAGTCGAATTTCAGCCAACTGGATTTTTTCCAAGGCGATGTTCGTACATATGCGCCTGAGCGCTTAGATGTCATGATTGCACTGTACGCCTGTGATGTGGCAACGGACTTTGCGATTCATACCGGTATTCGATTAAATGCGCAAATGATCATGTGTGCGCCGTGTTGTCATAAAGAACTGCGTCCGCAATTGAAAGCGCCGCAAGTACTTGCACCGATGTTGCAATTTGGTATTCATGCAGGCCAGCAAGCAGAAATGCTCACCGACACGATTCGTGCACTTTTATTAAAAGCATATGGTTATGAAACCAAAGTCTTTGAATTTGTGGCACTTGAACATACCAGTAAAAATAAAATGATCTTGGCAACCAAACGTGCAGACTATGTCGAACCTGATCAAGCGGTATTGGCACAGATTCAAGCTTTAAAAGACATGTATGGCATTCAAAAGCATTCGTTAGAATTATTGTTGAATGATCAATGGGACCAGCAAGATATTGGCTGTAAATGCTAAAGGATGAAGGGATGCAGCAGTTAAATATTCAATTCGGACCGTGGGAGCAACTGGCATCTGCAGCTCGACCGATACGTGAACAGGTCTTTATTTTAGAACAGCAGATATCGCCCGCGGATGAGTGGGATGCAGAAGATGCGATTTCACTGCATTTTATTGTTCATGATGGGATAAAAGCTGTTGCAACTGCTCGTTTGTTGAAAAATAACAGTATCGGCCGTGTTGCTGTTTTAAAGGCTCATCGCGGTCAGGGGATTGGTAAAATCTTGATGCAAGCCATCATTCAACAAGCGACATTAGAGCAACGTGAATATTTAAAACTATCTTCACAAGTGCATGCTATCCCTTTTTATGCAGCGTTGGGTTTTGTTGTTGAAGGTGATGAATATTTAGATTGTGGTATTCCGCATCAAGATATGTATATGGCTTTGGCTTAAATACTTAAAATTGGACAGCTATAAATAAAAAACGCTTAATATTTTAAGCGTTTTTTATTTGCATAGATTGGGTCAAAGCTTAGTGACCATGATCATTCGATGCAGTAGGTTCAGGGCTCATGTCATCCATATGTGCATGTTGTTCTTCGGTCATATGCATGTCTGCTGCAGTCGGTGCAGATGCTTCACGAGCTGCTTGATCAGCTTGCGCCTTTTTCAACGCTTCTTCTGACATCACAGGGGCATTTTTAAATGCATGCTGTTGAGTATTGTCTTTTTTCTGTTGGCTCGGCATATAGTCTGGTTCATTGGTCACAGCAAGCCAGAAAATACCCATGAATAGCGCACCTAAAATACAGAAGATAATCAGTGCTTTCCAGCCCCATGGTGATTTTTCAGGAGAAGTATGATCTGTCATAACAAGCTACTCAATCGGATAAAAAGAAATCAAAAAACTTGTTACTTTATAACATAAAACTGATGAGAGTTCGCGTAAATTCTAGGCTTGTTTGCAAACACGCGACTGAGAAGGAAAATAAAAAGGAGCCGAAGCTCCTTTTGATGTGATTGAACAGCAAAATTTGCATGCTCAAAATGAATAATTAAATCTGCTCAGCTTTCGCCACTTTGTCTTTCAGCAATTGCGGTGCTTTGAAGCGTTCGCCATATTTTGCTTCTAGTGTATTGGCACGTAATAGCGCTTTTTCCAAACCATATTGGTTTAAAAATTGAAGTGCACCACCTGTCCAAGGGGCAAAACCAATCCCGAAGATTGATCCGACATTACCATCTACTGTTGATTCAAGTACGCCTTCTTCTAGGCAGCGTAGCGTATCGAGCGACTGTACAAATAGGAAGCGGTCAATCATTTCCTGTTCAGAAATAGCATTATCATTCTGCCATTTGCTCAAGCCATCCCAGAGGTGCTTTTTACCGCCTTCAGGATATTCATAAAAACCTGCGCCGGCAGCTTTACCTTTACGTCCGAACTCATGAATCATTGTCTGAATCACCTCATCCGCACCTGAACGAGGCAGGTCTTTGCCTTCGGTTTGTAGGGCTTTACGTGTTTCATTTGCAACATGCTCAGAGAGTGTTAAAGACACTTCATCTTGAATCGCCAATGGGCCTACAGGCATGCCAGCTTTCAGAGCTGCCATTTCAATGCGGGCAGGGTGTACGCCTTCAGACAGTAGACGTAAACCTTCTTGCACAAAGGTGCCAAAGACACGGCTGGTAAAGAAGCCACGGCTGTCATTCACCACAATTGGTGTTTTGCCAATTTGCTGTACATAGTCATAGGCTTTGGCTAAGGTTTCAGCCGACGTGTTTTTACCTTTAATAATTTCCACCAATTGCATTTTGTCGACAGGACTAAAGAAATGTAGACCGATAAATTTAGCTTGATCTTGAGATGCATTGGCTAAGCCTGAAATTGGCAAGGTTGAAGTATTGGATGCCATTACGCCATTGGCTGCCAAGTAACTTTCTGCTTCTTGAGTCACTTTGGCTTTGAGTTCGACATTTTCAAATACCGCTTCAATGATCAAGTCGCAGCCTTGTAAGTCGGCAGCATCTGCAGTGGCATGAATCAGTCCTAAAACTTGATCACGTTTTTCTGCACTTAAACGGCTTTGAGATACTTTTTTATCTAGCAGTTTTTGGCTATAGGCTTTGCCTTTTTCAGCAGCTTCAACAGAAACATCTTTGAGTACAACTGCAATGCCTTTTGATGCTGTGGCATAAGCGATGCCTGCACCCATCATGCCTGCGCCTAAAATACCAACTTTGGTGGCTTGCCATTTCGCGACGTCTTTTGGACGGCTTGCACCAGACTTAATAGCGTTGAGACCATGCCAGAAGGTGCCGATCATATTTTTAGAAATTTGACCGGTTGCAAGGTAAGTAAAGTAACGTGATTCAATCGTGAGCGCCGTATCAACATCGACCTGAGCGCCTTCAACCGCAGCTGACATAATGGCTTCAGGCGCAGGGTAACAGCCCTTGGTTTTGTCACGTAGCATAGCGGGGGCAATGGCGAGCATTTGCGCCACAGCAGGAGTCGATGGCGTACCGCCCGGAATTTTATAGCCTTTTACATCAAAGGGCTGCTGTGATTTTGGATTGGCTTTCACCCACGCAATGGCTTTGTCCATCAGGTCTTCAAGGCTATCTACAGTATCTTGAATCAGCCCCAATGATTTGGCTTTTTCGACACCAATTTGCTTGCCTTCCATTAAGAGTGGAAATGCATTTTGCAGACCCAATAAACGGACCATACGTACAATACCGCCACCGCCTGGCAGTAAGCCTAAAGTTACTTCAGGTAAGCCAAATTTTGCCTTAGCATCATTCAGTGCGATTCGATAATGACAGCCAAGAGCTAACTCCCAGCCACCGCCAAGCGCTGTACCATTTAAGGCTGCTACAACAGGAATGCCACGGGTTTCGATATAACGCAGTTTGGCTTTCATCTCTTCAATCATATTGAAGAATTCTGTCGCATGCTCAGGTGTAGCTTGAATCAGTTCGTCTAAGTCGCCGCCGGCAAAGAAGGTTTTTTTTGCGGAACGAAAAATAATCCCTACAATATTTTCATCTGCTTGCAGTTTGTCTACCGTTTCAGCCAGTGCCGTACGGAAGTCTGCATTCATGGTGTTGGCAGATTGGTTTTGAGAATCTAAAGTTAAAATGACGATATTGTCGGCATTTTTTTCAAATTGAATTGCACTCATTTTAGTCTCCTTATACCAACTCAATAATCGTTGCGATGCCCATACCACCGCCCACACACAAGGTCGCTAAACCGCGCTTTTTACCTTGGCGTTCCAGTTCATCCATCAGGGTGCCTAAAATCATGGCGCCTGTTGCACCCAGCGGATGTCCTAATGCAATTGCACCGCCATTCACATTAACTTTGGCAGGGTCCACCTTGAGTTCGGTAATAAAACGCATCACGACTGCTGCAAAAGCTTCGTTCACTTCAAATAGGTCAATATCATCAATGGTTAAGCCAGCTTTAGCTAAGGCTTTACGTGCAGCAGGTGCAGGGCCAGTCAGCATAATGGTTGGGTCTGCACCCACCAATGCAGTTGCAAGCACTTTGGCGCGCGGTTTAAGACCTTGTTCTTTGACTGCTTTTTCAGAGGCAAGCAACACCACGGCAGCACCATCAACGATGCCCGATGAGTTGCCTGCATGGTGTACATGGTTGACTGCGCCGACTTCAGGATATTTTTGCAAGGCGATGGCATCAAAGCCCATTTGCCCCATCATGGCAAAACTTGGGTTGAGCTTGCCTAAGCCTTCTGCTGTGGTCGTTGGTTTAATAAATTCATCTTTGGCTAAAACAGTGACGCCTGCTTTGTCTTTAACTGGAACGACAGATTGGTCAAAATAACCATTGGCTTGCGCTGCGGCTGCTTTTTGCTGAGAGTTGGCTGCAAAGGCATCCACATCTGCTCGGCTATAACCGTCAATAGTGGCAATTAAATCGGCCCCAATGCCTTGCGGAATAAAATCACAAGCCATATTGGTTTCAGGGTCAAGCGCCCAAGGACCGCCATCTGAGCCCATCGGCACACGAGACATCGACTCTACACCGCCAGCCACCACAAGGTCTTCCCAGCCAGAGCGGACCTTTTGCGCGGCCATATTCACAGCTTCTAAACCTGATGCACAAAAACGGTTGATTTGAACGCCTGCCACATCATTATCCCATCCGGCCGCAATCGCTGCGGTTTTGGCAATGTCTGCGCCTTGGTCACCAATGGGGGTTACACAGCCCAGTACAATGTCGTCAACTGCAGCGGTATCAAATTGATGTCGGTTTTGTAATTCGTTCAATAAACCGGTCAGTAGGCTAATCGGTTTAACGGCATGTAGTGAACCGTCTTTTTTTCCTTTGCCGCGCGGTGTGCGAATGGCATCAATGATGTAAGCCTCGCTCATAATCCTGTCCCTATGATCTATAAATTTTTATTGGTTTTTTGAGTGTACGGATTAATCAACCCAGTGCAATGATGAGAACGGGCGAGTCGTTTGATATTTTTGGTCAACGCTTGCTGCTGAATAAGATAAAAATCAACCTGCATATTGAAAGCGAGGATCGGTTAAGATCAGTTGCTATCGATTCAGTACATATTGAAGATCTGCTTATGCATAAAAATGTGAAGCGAGTGTTGAAAGGTCTGGCTTGGCTTGTTTTTGCAGGCTGCTTAGGTTTTGTATGCTTGATCGGTTTTTATATTTATATGATCTATGGCATTCATCCCTCAGATGAGGGGACGGGCGGTTTAGCCTGTGAGTATGATCGAAATGATCATGTGACCAAGGCAGAAATGTATCGGATACAGGATGGCAAACGCGTGATCACGCCCGTCGATCCATTGCTTTGTCAAAAACAACGTGCAGATTTTCCGAAATAAAAAAACCTGATCGAGATCAGGTTTTAGAGAATGCTATTTTTGAATATTGCTTAATGATAACCATGTAATTGGCGATATAGGCCTGGTGTTACACCGGTCCACTTTTTAAATGCACGGTGGAAAGTACTGGTTTCACTAAAGCCGACTTGCTGTGCAACATCTTCAAGCGTTAAGTCTGGATTAAGCAATAAGTGAATTGCAGCATCTCGACGTAAAGCATCTTTTACACCTTGGTAGCTCTTACCTTCAGCGGCTAAACGACGACGTAGTGTTTGCGGCGATAGATACAGCATTGAAGCAACATCGTTTAAGGTTGGCATTTCTTCGCCAATTTGACTCTTCAGCACATCACGGATACGAGATGTTAATGAATTGGTATTTTTAAATTTAACCAATAACTGTGCAGGAGCCGCTTTTAAGAATTCTTCAAGCGTTTCTTCGTTTTGACGAATGGGTAAATCTAAATAATCCGCTGCAAATGTAATTTCAGTTCGTGGTGTATCAAACTGCATGACAGGTGCAAAAAACAAGGCATCATATTCGTCAGCATGTTCAGGTCGTTCATAACCGAAGTGAACACGCTCTAAAGGCAGACGACGTTCAATCAACCAAGAAGCGAGACCATGCCAAATCATCAGCATACTTTCTGTAATGAAATGGTCTGGGTCCATAGATTTTGGAATTTGAGGAACTAAACGTGCTTCGTGCTTATCACGTTCTAGTGTCACCGACCATTCATCACCAAACAGTTTGTAGAACTGCGAAGACAATTCGAGTGCATCACCGAGGGTTTTTGCATGAATAATCAATTGGCACATAATGGCAAAAGTACCCAAGCGGCGCGGTTGAATATCAAAACCGACGTGTTCGTCTTGGGTCACCATCCACAACATTTTAATAAAACGTGTGTATTGTTCAGGTGAAATACGGGCTTTGGGTTGGCGTAGAAGTTCAGCCTCAATGCCAACATGAGACAATAAAGTTTCGACATCCATGCCGAGACGTCTCACACCAGTTAAGGCTGCGTTGACGAAATGGATACTGATCGTATCACGACTCATGTTTAATCCTTCAGTCTCTTTAATGTTCACAAATGTTTGACCTAAATGACGCTAAAAAAAGAAATCATGGCAATTTACAACAGCGGTTTTGCCATTTTTACATGGTAAATTGCCGAAACTATCAAGGTAAATGGCTGAACATGACATTGTTTTAATCATTTTATATTTCTACCATGGATAAAAAATCTACACAATTAGAGAAAAATATCCATGGAAGCTGCTTTAAAAGGATTGAAAGTACTCGACTTTTCGACATTACTCCCAGGGCCATTTGCGACCTTGTATTTGGCTGACATGGGTGCGGAAGTTGTGCATATTGAGTCACCGACGCGTCCCGATCTAGTTCGTTTGATGCCACCTTATGCCAATGGGCAAGCCACAGCGCATAGTTATTTAAATCGCAATAAACAATCCATCGCATTAGATTTAAAAGATCCGAAAAGTATTGAATTGATCAAAGCCAAAATTTCAGATTTTGATATTGTGGTAGAACAATTTCGTCCAGGTGTCATGCAACGCTTGGGTTTGGATTATGCAGTTTTGGCCGAAATTAATCCGCGACTTATTTACTGCTCGATTACGGGTTATGGTCAAACCGGACATTACAAAGACCGCGCAGGGCATGACATCAATTACTTGGCTTTATCAGGCATTTCAGGTCATAGCGGACGCCAAGATAGTGGCCCGCCACCGATGGGGATTCAAATCGCCGATGTAGCAGGTGGATCAATGCATGCAATTACTGGCATCTTAGCTGCGGTGATTGAGCGTTACCGTAGCGGTTTAGGACAATATATTGATATTTCCATGACCGATTGCGCTGTCGCATTGAACAATATGGCTGCAGCTGGCGTATTGGCTGCCAATGCTGTAACAGCCGCAGAAACTGCACATCTGAATGGCGGAAGTTTCTATGACTATTATCGAACCCAAGATGGTCGTTATCTGTCTATAGGTGGTTTGGAGCCACAGTTTTTACATGGATTGGCGCAAATTCTAGATTTACCCGCTTTAGCGACGCAAGGCATGTCATTTGATCCACAAGATCAGACTGAAATTAAGCATGCAATTGCCAGCAAGATACTGACCAAAACATGGGCTGAGTGGAAAAAGATTTTTGCCTCTCAAGATGTCTGTGTGGAACCAGTTTTAAGTTTGGACGAAGCTCTAAATTCACAATTGGCCCAAGAGCGGCATTGGTGTGTTGAAGTTCCGCTACAAGAAGGCGACACAATGACACAAACTCAACTGGCATGTCCGATTAAATTTTCTAGATCAGCATTGATTTATACCCATGTGGGTAAAACTTTAGGTGCGGATAATTGGTTATGAACGGTATAAAAAAAGGTGATAAGTTAAACAATAAAACCTTTAAAATCTCTTAATTAGATAAACATCTATGTAAATATTGAGAGTTATTAACAAAAAAATAAATAAATTATACAAATGTGAGAGTATTATATGAACTATTAACACAATTGGTATATAGGTCTCCAAATGAAAATAGCTGTGAGTAAACTTGGATCTTTATATCTTAGCCTCGGAATAATGCTTGCGGGTTCAGCAACCCAAGCGGCAACTACTGCAGATGCTTTCAGTTCTGAAAGCCCATGGATGTTCGGTGATTGGAACGGTCAACGAACAGCTCTCCAACAGAAAGGTTACGATTTTAGTTTTAGTTATGGTGGCGAATTAGCCACTTTGTTAGATGCAAGGCATGCTTCTGGTCATGGCACTGAATATGCGGACCAATTCGCGATCGGGGCACATCTCGATTTAGAAAAAATTGCGGGTTGGAAAGATACCGAAGCGCAAATCAATATCACTGAACGTAATGGTCGTTCATTGTCTCAAACTTCAGATGCATTAAATGGTCATTTAAGTGCAACACAAGAAGTGTGGGGTCGTGGTCAAACTTGGCGTTTGACTGATTTTTGGATCAAGAAAAAATTCTTAGACCAAAAATTAGATATTAAAGTCGGTCGTTTTGGTGAAGGTGAAGATTTCAACAGCTTTGACTGTGACTTTCAAAACTTAGCACTTTGTGGTTCACAAGTGGGTAACTGGGTCGGTGACCAATGGTACAACTGGCCAGTCAGCCAATGGGCTGCTCGCGTGAAATATAACATTCAGCCTGAACTCTATGCACAAGTCGGGGTTTATGAATACAACCCTGAAAATCTAAAACGTGGTAAAGGTTGGAACTTGAGTACTGATGGTTCTAAAGGTGCGATTATTCCTGCTGAAGTGGTGTGGACTCCAAAAGTGGGGACACAAAAGCTACCGGGTGAATACCGTGCAGGTTACTACTACAGTACCGCTGATGCCGATGTCATTGATAGCCCAGTAAATGAAAAAGATCACCATCAAGGTGGTTGGATTGTGGCGAAACAACAACTGACAGCACACAAAGACGATGCTTCACGTGGCTTAAGCGGTTTTGTGAATGTCACCGTGCATGACTCAGACACCAACAATGTGAGTGATATGCAAAACATTGGCTTGGTCTACAAAGGTGCATTCGATGCACGTCCTCAGGATGAAATTGCGATTGGTTTAGGTCGTATCAGCATTAATGATGATGTGAATGATGCCAATATTGCCAATAACAGCGTTGATGCACGCGGTCTACAAAGTGAAGAGTATGACGCAGAAATTTACTACGGTATTCATGCAGCAAACTGGCTGACTATTCGTCCAAATATTCAATATATCCGTCACGTCGGTGCTTACAAAAATGGTGAGAATGCGTGGGTCGGCGGTATCAAATTTCAAACAGCATTTTAATTGATGTCAAATTAGAGTTCTTATAAAAGCAATTCGGTAATTCTGAGAAAAATTACGATATTTCCTCTTGAATTGTTTTTGTAACAACTTCTCTTTGCGACATAAAAACGTTGGTGTGTTGAATGTGTTTCACGCACCAAATACAACATTCGACAATAGAGGTGGTCAACATGAGCAACCCATCTACCGGAACTGGGATGCGAACATTTACCGTCGTTGTGATGGCAATTTTCGCCTTGGTTCTATTGATTGGTGGTATCTGGCTGGCAGTCCTTGGCGGTTCTTGGTACTACATTATCGCCGGCCTGTTAATGCTGGCTTCAGCAATATACTTAAGAAAAATTCAAAACAGTTCTTTATACATTTATGCAGCGTTGATGCTGGGTACAGTGATTTGGGGACTTTGGGAGGCAGGGTCTGACTTTTGGGCACTTGCACCGCGTTTTGATATTTTAGGCTTATTGGGCCTTTGGTTACTGATTCCTGCCGTGACACGCGGTATGGAAAATGGCAAAACTGCGAAAATTACATTATCAGGCACACTGGTGATTGCGATTATCGTGATGATCTATTCAATTTTTAATGATCCGCAAGAAATTCACGGTGAAATTAAAAATGCACAACCTCAAACAGCCAAAGCGATTGAGGGTATTGCTCCTGAAGATTGGCCTGCCTATGGTCGTACACAAGGTGGTGTACGTTATTCTCCACTCACCCAAATCAATAGCGACAACGTTAAAGATTTAGAAGTAGCATGGACTTTCCGTACAGGTGAGTTACCAACAGAAAATGACTCAGGTGAAACCACAAACCAAGTCACTCCGATTAAAGTCGGCAATGACATGTTTATGTGTACAACTCACCAACGTTTAATTGCACTTGATCCTGCGACAGGTAAACAAAAATGGGCATTCGATCCTAAGCTTAAAGCGGACAATACCTATCAACATTTAACATGTCGTGGTGTGTCTTATTTTGACGCTGCAAATACCACTCAGTTTGCAAAAAGCTTAGAGAACAAACGCTCGACTTCTACTGAATGTCCGCGCAAAGTGATCTTGCCTGTAAATGATGGTCGTTTGGTTGCAGTCAATGCTGACACAGGTAAAGCATGTAGTGATTTTGGTCATAACGGCGAAGTCGATCTACAAAAAGATATGCCTTATCCGTATCCGGGCGGTTATATCCCAACTTCACCTCCAGTGGTTACTGGCACAACCATTGTGATTGGCGGTTCAACTACCGATAACTTCTCGACTAAAGAGCCATCTGGTGTCATCCGTGGTTATGATGTCAATACCGGTGAATTATTGTGGATCTTTGATACAGGGGCGGAAGATCCAAATGCCATGCCAGGCGAAGGTCAAAAATACTCTGTAGCCTCACCGAATGCATGGGCACCTTTAGCATATGACGAAAAACTTGACATCGTTTATGTGCCAACAGGTGTAGGCACACCAGACATTTTTGGTGGTCACCGTACGCCATTAGATGAACGCTATGCAAACTCAATGTTGGCATTAAATGCATCAACAGGTAAATTAATTTGGAATTTCCAAACCACACATCATGATTTGTGGGATATGGATGTACCATCACAACCTTCATTGGCAGATATCAAAGATAAATCAGGTAATACTGTTCCTGCGATCTATGTCTTAACCAAAACAGGTAATGCATTCGTCCTTGACCGTAGTACTGGTAAAGCGATTGTGCCAATCACCGAAAAAGCGGTTCCACAAACTGTAAAACGTGGTCCACAAACTAAAGGTGAGCATTATTCTGCAACTCAACCGTTCTCTGATTTTGATTTAGCACCAAAAGATAAATTGACTGATAAACAAATGTGGGGTGCCACTATGTTTGACCAGTTGATGTGTCGTGTGTATTTCAAATCATTAAACTACGACGGTATTTATACACCACCTTCTGAAAATGGCACATTGGTATTCCCTGGTAACCTTGGGGTATTTGAATGGGGTGGTATGTCGGTGAACCAAGACCGTCAAGTTGCTGTGATGAACCCAATTGGCTTGCCATTTGTCACTAAGTTGATTCCTACAGATCCAAACCGTGAGCAAACTGCGAAAGGTGCGGGTACTGAACAAGGCGTGCAACCGATGTATGGCGTACCTTATGGTGTGGAAATCAAAGCCTTCTTGTCACCACTTGGCTTACCTTGTAAACAACCTTCATGGGGCTTTACTGCAGGTGTAGATTTAAATACACATGAAGTGGTCTGGAAAAAACGTATTGGTACAATTCGAGACAGTTTACCGAAATTGTTCCAATTACCTGCTGTGAAAATTGGTGTACCGGGTCTTGGTGGATCAATCTCGACTGCTGGTAATGTCATGTTTGTAGGCGCAACACAAGATAACTATATCCGTGCAATCAATGTAACGAATGGTGATACTTTGTGGGAAGGTCGTCTACCAGCAGGTGGTCAAGCGACTCCAATGACTTATGAAGCAAATGGTAAACAATATGTTGTGATCATGGCTGGTGGTCATGGTTCATTTGGTACAAAACTTGGTGATTACCTTGTTGCGTATGCTTTACCAGATAAAAAATAAGTGATTTTACATCGCTAAATAAAAAGCCCGATTTATCGGGCTTTTTATTGGCTTAAATTCTTTATGTAAATTTATGCTAAGTAATGGAGAAATAATTCAATATATTAATAAATAAAAAGTAAATGACCGGAATCCGCTATATCAGTGAAATTGCGACAGTCTTATCAATAAAATCGCTATTAAATATGTAAAAAACGCATTTTCTTGATAGATAAAATCTCGTTATGCTGTGCATTGTTATAATAGAAATTACTAGCTGTACGCCATGTATTTATATACTGATTTTGACCAGCAACTGGTTAATGAACGTGTTGCACAGTTCCGTGATCAAACGGAACGTTATTTAGCAGGTAAATTGACGGAAGATGAATACCGTCCACTGCGTCTTCAAAACGGCCTTTATGTACAGCGTTATGCACCGATGCTACGTATTGCAGTACCTTATGGCCTGATGAATTCTAAACAATTACGTAAAATTGCGTCATTGGCTCAGGACTATGACCGTGGTTATGCGCACGTATCTACTCGTCAAAACATTCAGTTTAACTGGCCTGCACTAGAAAATGTGCCTGATATGTTACAAGAGCTCGCATCTGTTCAAATGCATGCGATTCAAACTTCGGGTAACTGTATTCGTAACACAACTACTGACCAATATGCAGGTGTGGTTGCGGGTGAAATTGCTGACCCACGCCCAACGTGTGAATTGATTCGTCAATGGTCAACTTTCCACCCAGAATTCGCTTTCTTGCCACGTAAGTTCAAGATTGCAGTTTCAGCACTGGAAGAAACTGATCGTGCGGCAACGTCTTTCCATGATATCGGTGTGTATATCGTGAAAAATGAAGCAGGCGAGATTGGCTATAAAATCAAAGTTGGTGGTGGTTTAGGCCGTACACCAGTGATTGGTAGCTTTATTCGTGACTTCTTGCCACGTGAAGATTTGATTGCTTATTTAGAAGCGGTACTTCGTGTATACAACTTACACGGTCGTCGTGATAACAAATATAAAGCACGTATCAAAATTTTGGTGAAAGCATTAACACCAGAAGTATTTGCAGAGAAAGTGGAAGCTGAATTTGCACATACCATCAAAACTTTAAAAATTGATGCTGATACCTTGGCGAAAATGGATGAGAACTTCACACCATTTGATTACCAAGATTATGCGGATGAAGATTTTGCAGAGCAATTTGCCGCAGAGCCGAAATTTAAACAATGGTTCAACATCAACACCAATGCACATAAAGTCAAAGGTTACCGCATCGTTACGATTTCTTTGAAACGTGCGGGTATTGCACCGGGTGATATGACTGTTGAAGAAATGAACCTGATTGCTGACTTGGCTGACAAATATACCTTTGGTGAGTTCCGTACCACACATGAGCAAAACATTGCGCTTGTTGATGTACCGCAAAAAGATTTGTTTGATCTATGGAAAATCCTTGATCAACATAATCTTGCACGTGCGCATATTGGGTTCTTAACCGACATCATTTGCTGCCCAGGTGGTGACTTCTGTTCATTGGCAAATGCGAAATCGATTCCAATTTCTGAAGCGATCTCTCGTCGTTTTGATGACTTAGATACCATTTACAATTTAGGTAAATTGGATCTGAACATCTCTGGTTGTATGAATGCGTGTGGTCACCACCATGTCGGTAATATCGGTATTTTAGGTGTAGATAAAAAGGGTGCTGAGTTCTATCAAATCACTTTGGGTGGTAATGCCGACCATGATGCATCAATTGGTGACATCTTAGGCCCATCATTTGCAGCCGAAGTTGTACCAGACATTATTGAAGAAATCTTAAATACTTATCTAGACCTTCGTGCAGAAGGCGAAGAGTTTATTGATACTTACCGCCGTGTTGGCATCCAACCATTTAAGGAGCGTGCATATGCTTAATACAGCACTACAAGTCCTCTCTAAAGATGGCTCGATTGCAGACAATACTTACCAAGTCATTGGTGAAGATGGTGTGTTGCCACAAGGTGACGTGGTTTTAACAGTTGAGCAGTTAGATCAACTTGCGAATGTGTCTGGTAAAAAAGCACTTTTCGTAACGGTGGATGCTTCACCTGAAACCAATGAATTCCCGCTTGATCAGTTAGATGCAATCTTTATCGAGTTTGCTGGTTTTAACGATGGTCGTGGCTATTCATTTGCTGCGTTGTTACGTCGCCAAGGTTTTCAAGGCGAGCTACGTGCAACAGGTGATGTATTCAAAGATGTGTTGAACTACATGAAGCGTTCAGGTTTCGATACTTTTGTAGTGAAAGAAGGTAAAGATATTGCTGAAGCTGCTGCTGGCTTAGGTGATTTTACCAATCCATATCAAGCTTCAACTGCAGTGCCGCAAGCGCATTATCAAACTGGTGCTTAAGTGCCTTGATCAATAAAAAAGCCTCCATTCGGAGGCTTTTTTATTGATCGAAATACTTTTAATGAGTGATTATTCATTTTTAAGCTGGCAATTGACCATCCATTTAATTCCGAACTGATCGGTAAATGCGCCATAGAGTGCACCCCAAAAGGTCTTTTCGAGAGGCATTTCTATAGAGCCACTTTTGGACAATGCATCAAACAATCGTTTGGCTTCAGCTTGTTCACTGCTGTCTAAATTAATCGAAATATAGTGATTGCTGCCTAAGGTAAAGGGTTGATTGGATTGCGCACAGAATTGTTCGTTGACATCTGAGGCCATCAGCACGGTAAATTCATTGATCGGTAGGGAAATATGCATAATCTTTTGCTGATCTGCATCGGATAGTGAAATGCCTTCCTCAGCAGGCATATCACCATAACGCATCACATTGAGGAACTCTCCACCAAATACAGAACGATAAAAATTAAAGGCTGCTTCGGTATTGCCTTGAAAATTCAAGTAGTGATTGAGCTGCATAAAGGTCATCCATTTTTATTATGTCGACATTTATTTTAAGAGCCTTGGCTGACGTGTATGTGAACAATTTATGTCTAAAATGTAAGCATAAAAAATCCCTCTTACAGAGGGATTTTCAGTCTCCCTCCTTTATTAAAGGAGGGGTTAGGGGAGGATTAAAGAATATTCCCTCTAAATCGCCCTTTGTGAAGGGAGTCAGCAGAGGATTAAAGCAATTCAATCGCCACAGCAGTCGCTTCACCACCGCCAATACACAGCGCTGCAATACCACGTTTACCGCCTGTACGTTTTAATGCATGGATCAGCGTTAAGATAATGCGTGAACCTGTAGAACCAACAGGATGTCCAAGCGCACAAGCACCCCCGTTGATATTTACTTTTTCAGCATCTAATTTAAATTCATCAATAGGGCACATCGTGACCATGGCAAAAGCTTCATTAATTTCCCATAAATCGACATCAGCAACATTCCAACCCGATTTATCTAGAACTTTTTGAATTGCGCCTACAGGTGCAATAGTAAATTCTGAAGGATGCTGTGAATTTGATGCATAAGCCACAATTTTCGCTAGTGGATTTAAGCCCTTTGCTGATGCTTGTTCTGCTGATGTTAATACTAAAGCAGACGCACCATCAGAAATAGAACTGGCATTGGCAGCGGTAATTGTTCCATCTTTAGCAAAAGCAGGGCGCAGTGTTGGAATTTTTTCGATATTGGCGTTAAAAGGCTGTTCATCTTTATCGATAATCACATCGCCTTTACGACTCGAAACAGTGACAGGCACGATTTCGTCAGCAAAATAACCCTCAGTAATTGCAGTTTGAGCACGTTTAAGCGAGCGAATGGCGAAGTCATCCATTTGTTCACGTGTATAGCCTTTTGTGTTTGCCATATCCTGCGCAAAAGAGCCCATGAGTCGGCCCGTTTCTGCATCTTCTAGGCCATCTAAGAACATATGATCTTTAACGTCACCGTGGCCCATACGGTAGCCAGCTCGTGCTTTGGTCAAAACATAAGGGGCATTGGTCATAGACTCCATACCACCTGCAACTACGACTTGAGCTGATCCTGCCTTGATCATATCTGCCGCTTGCATCACGGCCTTCATACCTGAACCACACAGCTTGTTGATGGTTACGGCACCAGTTGAATCTGGAAGACCGGCTTTACGCATCGCTTGACGGGCAGGACCTTGTTTTAGGCCAGCCGGAAGCACACAGCCCATAATGACTTCTTCAACATCTGTCGGTTGTAAACCCGCGCGTTCGATGGCTGCTTTAATCGTAACTGCGCCTAATTCTGGTGCAGTGACAGCGGCTAAACTCCCTTGAAAACCACCCATTGCTGTACGGGCACCATTGACGATGACGATATCAGTCATTACATGTCTCCATTTTCTTATACATTAATATTTGAATACGTCAGCAGTATAAGTAAAATTGAACAGGAAAAAAGCAAATTTAAAAAGCTGTTTTGGACTCACCGGTTCTCAAATTAGCAACTGGCTGGGTTTTCAAATCGGATATGTCCCATTCGACTTAAGACTGCTCGGATCGGTTGAAGCGTTGATTTCGAACAGTAGTAGAAACTACCATTTGAACCATTGGGTAAACCGGAGCTAGCCTGAAAGGTTAGGCTCGGAATGTGTAAAGTCCCACGCCAAGACAGATCGCCATATTTTAAATTGAGTTTATCTTGCAGCAATATTTTTTCATTTGCGTCGACTTGACGGTTTTTATTACTGTCAATAAATATGATCAGACCACTGTTCCAGTTGTTAGGTTGGCAAAGTTTAAAGTTAAGACTAGGACAAATCACAATATTGGAGTGATAAATTGTGGCCTGAGCCCGTGCGAATGCATTGTGATTTTGAATAGTCGATTTGATGTTATTCGCTTCTCGCTGCGCCATTAAATTGTTGAAATGTGGTAAAGCTATCGTCACGATAATGACCATAATCGCGATTGAGACCAAAAGTTCAAATAACGTAAAGCCGGTTTCTTTATTGTAAAGCATTGATTTAATCCAAAATTTAATATTATTTTTATATGTCTAATGTTATATGTGTTTTTAATGGCGATATTAATTTTGAGTATAGAATTTTATTACTCAATTTTAGATAAAGCTGTTAAAATGAAAATAGCAAGTGACAATAGGCGATTCACTGCTCAAAATTGAGTAAAAATTTACCGAATTACAACGGAAATTGTAAGTAATTTTGTCAATAATTTACTTGATTAGATTAATCAAGCACTTGGAAAAAGAAAAAAGTGTTTGTATGATTCAGCGTGAATAGCTTAAAAAAAAAACTGGGGTATAAGAAAGCCTATCTCAGGATAGCCAATTTTTCGGCTTGAGCTTGAACAACAATTGTTATCTCTGGAGGATAAATCCATGAAAATGAGTCGTATTGCATTAGCAATGCTCGTAGCTGCTCCTTTAGCAGCTGCAAACGCAGGCGTAACTGTTACTCCATTAATGCTTGGTTACACTTTCCAAGATTCTGAACACAACAACAGCCGTGGCAACCTTACTGAAGGTCCAGAGCTACAAGACGACTTGTTTGTTGGTGCAGCACTTGGTGTTGAATTAACTCCATGGTTAGGTTTCGAAGCTGAATACAACCAAGTTAAAGGCGATGTGGATACTGATTGGGGTGAGTACAAACAAACTCAAATCAACGGTAACTTCTATGCTACTTCTGATTTGATCACTAAAAACTATGACAGCAAAGTTAAGCCATATGTATTGTTAGGTGCTGGTCACTACAAATACAAATTTGACGAAGCTGCTGCTCGTGGTTTAGGTGCTGACCGTGGTACTACTGAAGAAGGTACTTTGGGTAATGCTGGTCTAGGTGCTTTCTGGCGCTTAAACGATGCTTTATCTCTACGTACTGAAGCTCGTGCTACTTACAACATCGATGAAGATTTCTGGAACTACACAGCTTTAGCTGGTCTTAACGTAGTTCTTGGCGGTCACTTGAAACCTGCTGCTCCTGTAGTTGAAGTTGCTCCTGTAGCTCCAGTTGCTCCAGTTGCTCCAGCTCCTCAAGAGTTGACTGAAGATCTTAACATGGAACTTCGTGTGTTCTTTGATACAAACAAATCAAACATCAAAGATCAATACAAACCTGAAATCGCTAAAGTAGCTGAAAAATTAGGCGAATACCCTAATGCTACAGCTAAAATCGAAGGTCACACAGACAACACTGGTCCACGTGCTCTAAACGAACGTTTATCACTAGCTCGTGCTAACTCTGTTAAATCTTCACTTGTTAACGAATACAACGTTGACCCAGCTCGTTTATCTACTCAAGGTTTCGCGTGGGATCAACCGATCGCTGACAACAACACTAAAGAAGGCCGTGCTATGAACCGTCGCGTATTCGCTACGATTTCTGGTAGCCGTACTGTAGTGGCTCAACCTGGTCAAGCTCAATAATTTGAGTTTAACTTCGGTTAGAAAAAAGCGGCTCTTTTGAGTCGCTTTTTTTTTAAATTTACAAAAGGGACTTAAATTTGGCTAACAGGCACTAACTAAAATGCGTTATTAACTTTTGAATGTAAAAGGATTTATCTATTCATGTGGCAATTAAGCATGTAAAAATTCAAACTATTTGTATATTAATTAATCATTTATTTGCCTAAGAGCTTTAATTGAACATACACAGATTGTATTTATTTTTTTATAAAAGCAATAAAAAACAATTATTTACATTTGTATTATCTACAATTTATAAAAAATGAATATTTATATTTTTCATTAAAAAAGTATAATCATCGGGATTTATAATGCAGTTAAGAATTATTATAAATATAATAATGATTCTTATTCAAATAAATTAAGCGTTCAACAATGATCAATTTTCCAAAAACTCATTTAGTCCGTGCGATTTCAATCGCGATCTTAGGGGTGGGTACATCTGCAGTAGTAAATGCAGCAGAGCGAACCGTGCTTGAAACAATTGAAGTTGAAGTGCCAGCCGAAAAGCAGCTTGCAAATGGAAAATTGAAAGCGCAGACAGACCTTGGTGCATTGGGAAATCAAAAAATTGTTGATACGCCATTTAGCGTGACGGCATATAGCGAAAAACTGATTGAAGAACAGCAAGCGATCACCGTGGGTGAAGTGCTGAGAAATGATGCGAGTATCCGTATTACAACTAACCAAGGTCATTTAAACGAAAACTTTAATATTCGTGGCTTTGACATCAATCATGATGATATTGCATTGAATGGTATGTATGGTATGGCACCTTATGGGCGTGTACCAACTGAATTTTTAGATTCGGTTACTGTATTGAAAGGCCCGAATGCCCTGGTTGCCGGTATGTCGCCTGCTGGTGGGGTCGGTGGTGTGGTCATTGCTAAAACAAAGCGTGCTGATAAAGAAAAAACTCAAGTTTCAGCTTCAATGGAAGAAGGTGGTTTTTACCAATCAGGTTTTGACGTTTCGCGACGTTTTGGTGCTGAAAAAGAATTTGGTCTACGTGTGAATGGTGCTTATGGTCAAGGTGAGCACATTATTGAAGGCATGGAAGATAAACATGCATCAGGTGCAATTGCTGCAGACTATACAACGGATAAGTTAAAACTTAATTTTGATGCCTATGCGGTACGTGATGATCGTAATGGTGGGTCACCTGCAATGGTCGCGTTCGGCGTGAAAGACGCACATGGTCATATCTATAATGGCGTACTTGATGCGCCTAAAGGCGATACCAATTATTTTAGTAATTTAGAAGGTCATACAGATAGTGAGTTTGTAGGATTAAGTGGTGAATATGCATTCACGCCTGATTTAAATGTGTATGCGGGTGTAGGGCATATTGAAAAGGCCTATAGCGGACACATTTTTGGTACGCGTCTTGTCGTAGGGCAAGCAGATGGTCATGCTACATCTCAGTACTATCGTACGGGGTCATCTGAGTCGATTACATCAGCCAATACAGGTTTGCAATATAAGTTTAATACAGGTGCTGTAAAACATGCCTTAAATGTAAGAGCTGACTACTTGACCAAAGAAACAGATCAGCATGTGAAAGCGACGCAAGAGAATATTGAGTCAACCAATTTATATGATCCTAACACCACTATCGGTATGCCTTCAGCTTATCCTGTGGTTCAACCAAACTTAGACAATAAATATGTCAGCTATACGGTGTCTGATCAGATTTCGATGTTAAATGATAAATTGCAGCTGATTGTTGGTGCACGCTATCAGGATATCGATACCAAGAATTTACAAAGAAAGACTGGCTATCAAGATGATAAAATTTCGCCAAGCTTAGGTGTCGTGGTTAAACCTTTTGGTGAGAATCTTTCTATTTATGCAAACTATGTAGAGGGACTTTCTGAAGGGGTAACGGTGAATAACGTTGCAGATGCCAACAATAATGTCACCTTTGCGCCATTCCAAACCAAACAATATGAATTGGGTGCAAAATATCAAGTAGGTTCTTGGTTGAATACATTTGCCCTTTATCAAATTGAAAAACCATCGACCATGGTATCTTCATATTCTGATGGTCAACCCAATAGTACAATCAATCAAATTACCACAGATGATGCAGAAACACGTTCACATGGCGTGGAATGGGCATTTTCAGGAGAGATTTATACAGGTCTAAATCTGATGGGTAGTTTGGCTTATATCGATGCTGAATATACCAAAGCAGCGGTGAAAAATGGTGTAACTAATCAAGGCAATACGGTATATGGTATTCCTGACTTTACCGCAACGCTTGGCTTAGATTATGCGGTACCTTATGTAGATGGTTTAAATGTGAATGCGCGTGCAAATTATGTGAGTGAACAATATTTAAATGAAACTAATAGTCTTAAACTACCAGACTATACAATCTTAGATTTAGGTGCACGTTATAAAACCAATTTGGGTGGTGTAAATACTACATTCTTAGCCAATATTGCTAACGTGACTGATGAGAAATATTGGGAAGGTACATTCAACTCAGGTTATGTCTTAGTGGGTGGTCCACGTACCTATAAAGTCGGCGTGACTTTTGATTTCTAAGTTAGTTTAATTTTTTTAATATAAAAAGCCACCTATTTAAGGTGGCTTTTTTGTTAATGAGTGATTCACGGAATATATTGCTTCACCACACCGTCATCGAGGAGTTGTTGGAAATGCTCAACCACACTGTTTTGAATATTGCGGTATTCGATCCCTAATTCTTTCTTGCTCTTATCTGCATTAAAGTAAATTGGGTAACCCATATTCAGTTCAACAAACTTTCGCGGGAAACCTGCAAGAGGGCCAAAGGCTTTAAAGGCAAACTTCGGTAAGGTATTGCGCGGAAATGGAAATTTATTACCAAAATGCGAGCGTAATATTTTCCCCATTTCTAATAAACTTAAAGTACCACCACTAATAATATAACGTCCGCTTGCTGCAGGATTGAGAGCTGCTTGTACGTGCGCATCGGCAACATCGCGAACATCGACGATACCATTCCACATTGGTGGAACACCGGCCAAAGTCATGCCATTGGCAAACTGTTGTAGCACTTCAACGCTTCCTGACTGTGTTGACGCTGTTAAAGATGGCCCCATGACCAGTGCTGGATTAACACAGACCAGATCCCAACGGTTTTGTGCTTTTTGCATATCCCATGCTTTTCGCTCTGCCATAACTTTTGAATACGGATAAGGCTGATGAGTTTCTGAACTGGAGGTATTCCAATGCGATTCATCAAATTCATTATGCTCGGTCTGTAGAATATCAATGGCATCACCATAGGTTGATGCGATGCTTGAAGTCACGACAACACGTTGTACAGATTCTGTTTTATTGACACTGTTGAGTACATTTTCAGTGCCTAAAATAGCCGGCTCAATAATGTCTTTTATTGCGTCTTTATAGTTGGTCACAACAAAAGGGGATGCCATATGGATCACAATGTCACAACCTTGCATGGCTGAATCAAATGCACCCTCATCCAATAAATTGGCTTGGAACAGTTTTAAAGTGCCAGTTGTATCAGCTGCAATTTTTTCGAGATGTGCAAATCCTGATGTTTTATTCAGATCACGAACTGTGGCATGTACCGTGTGCCCTAATTCGAGTAAATTTTTGATGACCCAACTGGCAATATAGCCTGTCGCGCCTGTGACGAGTATCTGTCTTGTTGTCTTGCTATTCATATTCTTCAACTTTAATTGACGCATTTTTTTATCATATTGAGAATATTTAGTTTTGTCTTTGATTGATTTGAAAAAATATATGTTGATGATTGGGTTTAATGCGCACTAAATTCAGCAGAGAATGCATGTGAATGCTGAAAAAGTACTTTTTTATTGATCTTAAAATATGCGAATATGGGATGAATGTTGGATAGATGTATATTCTTATGAGTATGGACGCAAAATCTCACAGAAAAATGGACAAAGAGTCATATCTAACTTGTGTGCTTTAATTTAAAGCCTAGATCTTAGGTCTTGGTTTTTTATTTCGTATAACCTCTATGATGTTAAATAGGCTTCAAAAGCCACCCATGAATGACATTAATCTGATGCTGTATAGCATCTATTAAATGAGGTGAATTTTCGATTGTCCATGTTTCATCGCACCAGTCACAAGCGTCATAGAGGTCACCTATCCATTCGGGATAGTAAGCTATGTTATTTTCAAGTCCTCTTGGTGCATCAAGGAACCCTTTTTCTAAATTACTAAAAATTTTACATAGCTTAAGAGGGCTTAAATTACCATTTTTATAGTCAGCTAAAACACCTAAAAAGAATTTAGCTGCCAATATTTCGGCTTCTAAACAATTGGATGAAAATTCAGAATCTTTTATCTGTATTACACTGAGTAATAGTGGTTCATAATTAGGATATAGTTCAAGTAATTCAGCAGGAGTATTTTCATTGTTATCAATATATTCAATTAATTTTTTTCTCCTTTCTGAGTAAGAATATTCTCCATAATAAAGTTCTATATATAACGCTTTTAATGTCATTGATTATTCCAACTGATTCTTGATTTTCTCTAAAATTAGCATAATACACGTGATGCGAAGTTGAAAAAATTGATACTATAGACTTAATTTTTATATATTTTTTAAATTTAAAGCCTAGATCTTCGGTCTAGGCTTCTTCATTTTGTATAACAGCCATCATTTTAAATAAAAAATAGTCTTTTGAAACCTTTTAATATTCAATATCTTCATGTAATGAATTTATAAAATATACAAATCTATCAGCTAAATAAAGAACTTTTCTCTTATCCTCATTTACACCGTAATCATAGAAATCATCATGTAGGACTAAGACAATTTTAGGTTGATATTTTATCCATGGAAATCTGTAATCAAAGCAAATAAAGTCGCCTCCAGGCGTCATACTAAATCCAATTAACTTGCCACTATAGTCATCGTCACCTTCAGGGAACTGCATACCTTCTATTCGAGGCGTATGTATATATCCACCAAATTCAGCAATACAAGAAATATTTAGCTCTCCATTAGTATCAACAAAATCAAAGCTACTAATTTGGGGAAAAATCCATCATGTTGTGAAATAAGTTTAATATATTCAGGTGGGAATTCTACACCTAGAGTATTAGCAAAGTTTTGAATTACTTTCTTTTCAACTTCACCATTTGGATATAGATCGCCAATATCTTGCATTACTCAATACCTTTAATTATTTTCATTCATAGTTCCCACATCGTTAATATTATCTAAAATTAACATAATACACCTTATACGAAATTCTATTTTTTATTTCATATAAATCACTATCTTATACTTATATAAAAAGCCCAATCATCAACGATGGGGCTTTTTGTTGATTCTTCATGTTTCACGGTTTTGTTTAATGAAATTTAATGCTATAGCAAACAAAAATGTCCAAATAAAATAAGAATAGACTTCCAAGTGGTTATTGATTTTCAGATAGACAAATAAAAGGATAGGGGCGTCATTGATGGTCAAATTCACGTACAATATTGACTAATTTGCAGGTATTGATCCTGCCTTATCAGATGATTCTGTTCTCCCGTTGAATATTGGCATATACATGGCGCAAGCAAAGAAATCTTTTCCGCAGCAAAAATCGGAATTACATGCACGAAATCTGCATCGCAGTCGTTACGATTTTCCTCAGTTAATCAAGAGCTGTCCGGAACTTGCGCCTTTTGTCAGCCCAAATAAATATAACGATTTATCGGTAGATTTTTCTGATCCACACGCAGTGAAAATGCTGAATAAAGCATTGCTCAAGCATTTTTATGGCATTCAATATTGGGATATTCCCAAAGATTTTCTTTGCCCGCCTATTCCGGGGCGAGCGGACTATATTCACTATTTGGCTGACTTGTTGAGTGCCAACAACAAAGGGCAGATTCCAACAGGACACCACGTTCAAGTCTTAGATATTGGGGTGGGTGCGAACTGTATTTATCCGATTATTGGTCATCGCAGCTATGGCTGGAAATTTGTCGGCTCAGACATACATGCTGCATCGGTTAAAAGTGCTCAATTTATTGTGGAGGCAAATCCGAATCTGCGTAAAGGCATTCAGATTCGATTGCAAAAAAAAGCGAGCAATATTTTTAATGGTGTGATTAAACCTTCAGATCGTTTTGATTTGACTATGTGTAATCCACCATTTCATGCCTCGCAAGATGAGGCAAACGCGACTGCAACGCAAAAATTAAGAAAACTAGGCAAGCCAGTTGATCGGAGCAAGGTGGTATTAAACTTTGGCGGTCAAAAGAACGAACTCTGGTGTGATGGCGGCGAAGAGCGATTTGTCTGCCAAATGGTACAAGAGAGCATCCAGTTTGCTGAACAATGTCTTTGGTTTAGTACGCTGGTTTCCAAGAAAACAACATTGCCAGTGCTTTTAAAGGCCTTAGCGAAGAGCGGTGCAGTGGATGTGAAAACCATTAAAATGACGCAGGGACAAAAAGAAAGCCGTTTTGTCGCTTGGACTTTTCTAGATTTAAGGCAACAGCAAGCGTGGAAGAATGCACGTTGGACTTCAGCTTAAGTCTGTCTTCGTTGGAGATTTTCGCCTTGTCTTTGACAGCAATGCATAGAGCATCAATATAAAGTTTCCCATAGCGATAAGCACAGTGTGTTGAATCAATCTGGAGATATTTTTGCTAAACAAGACGCATTGTTAATTGTTACAAAAAACAGCATACAGCGATTTTTGATTATTACGTGTTCTAAATGCCTTGAATATTCTGCAAGGGCTTCTTTTATATGTGAAAAATGCGCGGAATTGAACTGCAAATGCGTATGTTTATCATTTAAATTTTATATAAATCATAAACTTACAAAAATTATATTTTGCATTCATTTTGAAACTTGTCCATAATATTTGAAAAGGGTATGGAGTGAAGAAAATGCGTGGCAATCCAGAAGTCGTAGACTACTTAAATATGCTGATCGGTGGCGAACTGGCTGCTCGTGATCAATACTTAATTCATTCCCGTATGTATGAAGATTGGGGCTTAAGTAAAATCTTCGAACGTATCGATCATGAAAGCCAAGAAGAAGGCTCACATGCAGATGCATTGATTCGGCGCGTATTGTTCCTTGAAGGAACGCCGAATATGAATCGTGATGATATTGAAGTCGGTACAGACGTTGTGACTTGTTTAAAAGCGGATTTGGCGCTTGAATATCATGTTCGTGAGAAACTTGCACAAGGCGTAAAATTGTGTGAAGAAAAGGGTGACTATGTGACCCGTGATATGCTCCGTCAGCAAATGTCAGATACTGAAGAAGATCATACTTACTGGCTTGAAAAGCAAATGCGTTTGATCGAACTTATTGGTCTACCAAACTATATTCAGTCTCAAATGTAATTTAAAAAATATCCAAAAAACCCAGCAGAAGCTGGGTTTTTTATTGGGCCATGAAAACTATTGTTGTAGTTTTTTAATATCTGCCAAGACTTGCGCCGCATGTGTCTGTGTATTCACACTGGTATAGTGATAAACAATAATGCCTTTCGGGTCAATGAGAAAGGTTTCACGTTTGGCAACTTTCAAAATCCCTAAGTTTCGTACAATACCTAACTGAGTAGCCAGCTTGTGCTGTTGGTCGGCAAGAATTGGAAAGGGAAGTCCGAGTGCTTTAGAGAACTTTTGATGTGATGCAACATCATCTAAGCTTGCGCCCAAAACAACCGCATTACTTTTTAAAAATTGTGGATATAGGGTTTTAAATTGATTGGCTTCTTCTGTACAACCGGGTGAGTTGTCTTTGGGATAAAAGTACAGAACAAGCCATTTGCCTTGATATTGTTTCAGTTCGTGCCATTTTCCATTTTGATCTTGCAATTTAAAGTTGGGTGCGGGTGTGCCTACCCATTGTTTTTGTTTGTTTTGACTGGTGCTGAGTATTGATGTTTCGGCAACTGTGATTTGGGTAGTTGCTATTAAAGCACATGTCATGAAACAGATTTTAAGCAATGAAGAAACTTTCATAGAGCATCAGTTTATATTGTTCTTTATCCGATCTTAGCAAATTTTAAAGCGCTGTAGGCTAGCTGATTTTATATTTTTCAAAGTCGATTCCAAATGTATTTTGCAAATCGGTTGATGTGCTGAAATGCCACTATCAAACTTACTTTGAACTTTTATACTATTTGGAATCGGTTAATTTTAGAGTTTGCATTGAATCAACATATTTTACTTATTACTGGCTGGGGCGGCGGTCGTAAATTACTTGCTCCTTTACAGCAGGCATTGATCACACAAGGTTATCAGGTCGAATTATGGAATATTTTTGATGCCTTAAATCTAGCAGTGCTCGAACAGAAAGTTGAATTGGCGAAACAATTTGATGTGATTATTGGCTGGTCACTTGGTGGTCAATTGGCGGCGATATTAGTAGATGAAATTCAAAAAAAATATCAACAACAAAAAGTGCTGATCACACTTGGCTCAAATCCAAGTTTTGTGGCTCATGAAAAGTGGTCTGCTGCGATGGATCAAGCGACTTTTCAAAGCTTCAAACAATCTTTCGAGCAGGATACGATTTCTACCTTAAAGAAGTTTGGTTATATGGTTTGTCAGGGTACTGATAGCACCAAGCAGGATTTCATCACCTTGCAAAGTTTGATTCAAGCGCAAAATTTAGATGTACTTCGTGCGGGTTTGAATTGCTTGGAAAAATTAAATAATGTAAGTATCTTAAAAAATTATAGTGGTTATCAATATCATGTATTTGCCAAGCAAGATTATTTAGTTAGTTACAAAGTTGAACGTTTATTGCGAAATTTAGCAGTAGAATTTTTAGAAACTGAATTGGTTTCTGGCTCACATGGCTTTCCATTGTTTGAATCTGAAGTCATAAGTTGCAAAATCTGCCAATATTTAAAGAAAATAGAACAAATCTCTGACTAGCTGGGCTTTATGGCAATTTATTTTTCATTGCCATGGGTTTAACATCTTGCCTCATTGATGTTTAAGCCTGATACATGGAGTGAGGGATGGCCAATTTAACCGATCTACAATTTGATCAGCAGCATATTTGGCATCCCTATACATCGATGACTCAGCCCCTTCCAACGTTTAAAGTGAAACGTGCGCAAGGGGTAATGATTGAGCTTGAAGATGGTCGTCAATTGATTGACGGTATGTCTTCATGGTGGTGTGCAATTCATGGTTATAACCATCCCGAGCTAAATCAGGCAGTGACCGATCAACTGCAACAGATGTCACATATCATGTTCGGTGGATTGACACATGATCCCGCGATTCAACTGGCTAAATTACTGTTAAAAATCACCCCGCCCAGTTTAGATAAAATCTTCTTTGCCGATTCAGGTTCGGTTGCTGTCGAAGTAGCCTTGAAAATGGCAGTGCAGTATTGGGCATCTTTACATCAACCGAATAAAACCAATTTTGTCACACCACGCTCGGGCTATCACGGAGATACATGGAATGCGATGTCTGTGTGTGATCCCGTGACTGGGATGCATCAAATTTTTGGCCCAAGTTTGCCCAATCGAATTTTTGTTTCTGCGCCGCAAATTGGCTTTGAGCAAGCGTGGAATCCTGCGGATATTGCTGAACTAGAAAAGACTCTCTCAGAACAGCATGAAAATATTGCGGGATTGATTCTAGAGCCGATTGTGCAAGGTGCAGGAGGCATGCGTTTCTACCATCCTGAATATTTGCGTCAAGCTAAATTACTCTGCGAAAAATACAATATCTTGTTGATCTTCGATGAGATCGCGACAGGTTTCGGGCGAACAGGAAAACTCTTTGCTTGGGAATGGGCCGCAGTTGAGCCAGATATTATGTGTATTGGTAAAGGACTGACAGGCGGTTATATGACCTTGTCTGCAACCCTGACTACGCAGAAAGTTGCGAATACGATCAGCCAAGGCGAAGCGGGTGTGTTTATGCATGGCCCAACCTTTATGGCAAATCCTTTGGCTTGCGCTGTGGCTGTAAAAAGTACCGAACTGCTGCTTTCTCAAGATTGGCAAGCCAATATTCGACGTATCGAAGCTCAATTGAAGTTTCATTTACCAACACTTTCATCGCTTGAACATGTCAAAGATGTGCGAATACTTGGTGCTATTGGTGTGGTGGAATTGACCTTCAATGTAGATATGAAAACGCTACAACAGGAGTTTGTTCGTCGTGGTATTTGGATTCGTCCATTTGGGAAACTGGTTTATGTGATGCCACCCTATATTATTTCTGAGTATGAATTAAAAATTTTGCTAGAACACATGGTTGAGGTGGTGAAAAACATGGGGCAGTCGGTATGAATCTGCTTAGCCATTTTTCAGATCAACTTGATCAACTGAAACAGCAAGGCAACTTACGTCAGTTCACTTCTAATCTTCAGCACGATCATTGCATCAGTATTCACGATCACAATATGTTGAATTTAGCGTCAAATGACTATTTAGGTCTGGCTTCAAACCTACATCTACGTGAACAGTTTTTTGATGAAACCCCGAACGCACAGCGTTGGATGAGTTCATCCTCTTCGCGGTTACTGACGGGAAACTTTCCTGAATATGAACAACTTGAATCAACATTAAGTGATGCCTTTCATGGCCGATCAGCACTGTTATTTAATAGCGGCTATCACATGAATATCGGGATTTTACCTGCACTGGCAGACAGTAAAACCTTGATATTGGCGGATAAGCTGATTCATGCCAGTATGATTGATGGCATCCGATTATCGAGTGCGAAATATGTACGTTATCGCCATAATGATTTGGCGCATCTTTCTCAGCTTTTATGCAAATATCATGAAGATGAGGCTTTTGAGCGGATCATTGTGGTGACTGAATCGATTTTCAGTATGGATGGTGATGAAACCGATTTGGCTGAACTGGTACGGATCAAAAAACAATTTCCCAAAGTGATGTTGTATGTCGATGAGGCGCATGCAATCGGTGTACGCGGTGAGCGTGGTTTAGGCTGTGCTGAACAATATCAAGTGATTGATGATATTGATCTTTTAGTCGGGACATTTGGTAAAGCACTGGCTTCAATAGGGGGGTATCTCATCTGTCATGCGATTATTCGTGACTATTTGATTAACTCGATGCGACCGTTGATTTTTAGTACCGCACAGCCCCCGATCTGTATGGCTTGGACAGATTTTATTTTCAAGAACGTTTTAAATTTAAAAGAAGAGCGTCACCATTTACAACAAATCAGTCAAAGTTTGCAGCAAGCTGTGCAAGCTAAAGGTTTTGATTGTCCATCTACATCACATATTGTGCCCGTCATTATTGGCGAGTCGAATAAAACAGTTGCCAAGGCTCAATCATTGCAAACGGCAGGTTTTTATATCATGCCTGTACGTCCACCCACTGTGCCGCAGCATAGTTCGCGCTTACGCATTTCACTCACTGCTCAGATTACACAAACAGATCTTGATCAGTTGACTCAATTGTTGTGAGTGACTTGTGAATAATATTGAGATTGATAAATCCCAAGTGGCGTTGCGCTTTGCTCAGGCAGGGCAGAGCTATGCTGAACATGCCGTTGCACAAAAAGAGATTGCTCAACATGTATTTGAGTTAATGCAGCAGTATTGTCCAAAGTTGCAAAATCATCCTGTAGAAACGGTTTTTGAAATCGGATGTGGTTCGGGGAATTTAAGCCATTTGATGCTGGAAAATATGCAAATCAATCATTTGGTTTTAAATGATCTATATGCAGAAATTCAACAGCATTTTTCATCAAGTCCGCAGATTCAGTACTGGCTTGGAGATATCGAACAACTTGAATTTCCACAGCATATCGACTTGATCGCATCCAGTTCGGCTTTGCAATGGGTAGGGAACTTTGCAGGCATTGTCGAAAAAGCCTTTCAAAGTTTAAATCCAGAGTCATATTTTTGTTTTTCGACCTTTGGACAGCAGAATTTACAGGAAATAAAAGCTTTGACTGGGCAGGGTTTGGACTACCTCGATGTTGATATGCTTCAAATCATATTAAGTCAAAATGGTTTTGAAATTCTGCATCTTTCAGAGCAGACAGCGGCATTATATTTTGATCATCCAAAGCAGGTTTTGCAGCATTTAAAAGCGACAGGTGTGACTGCGACAGCCTCACATTTTCGTTGGACGAAACAATCGCTCTTTGATTTTTATTCAGCATATCAACAGTTTTCTTTGCGTGATGAATCTGGGCAGATGCGTTATGCACTGACCTATCATCCGATTTTTTGTATTGCACGGAGAATGCCATGACAGGGCAAGTTTATTTCATTAGTGGGATCGATACAGGCATCGGGAAAACATATACCACGGGCTATTTGGCTAAAATATGGAATGAACAAGGGGCGCGAACGATCACGCAAAAGTTGATCCAAACAGGCAATGTCGATATTTCTGAGGATATAGAACAACATCGTCAAATTATGGGTACGGGGTTGTTGGTCGAAGATGAAACCAAACTCACGATGCCTGAAATATTTAGTTATCCTGCGTCGCCACATCTCGCTACCAAACTCGATGGGCGTGAAATCGATTTTGCTAAAATCGAATACGCGACAAAACGTTTAACTGAAAAATATGACAACGTTTTACTCGAAGGTGCGGGTGGGTTGATGGTGCCATTAACCACGGATCTTTTAACCATCGACTATGTTGTAGAGAAACAATATCCCGTTATTTTGGTGACATCAGGTCGTTTGGGCAGCATTAACCATACGATTTTAAGTTTGGAAGCATTAAAAAGTCGTGGCTTAGTGCTTTATGCACTCGCTTATAATTTAAATGATGAATCGCAAGATGCATTGATTTCTAAAGATACTGCTGAATATTTAAAAGCATATTTAGCGAAACACTTTCCACAAGCATTATGGATTGATGTTCCTGTATTGGCATAATGGGCTAACTCTATATATTGACAATGATGGGGTGTAATTATGACGGATCATGCGTTTATAGAACTTGCGATTCAACTTGCGAAAGAAAATATTGAGCAAGGTGGGCGACCATTTGGTGCTGTGATCGTTAAGCATGGTGCTGTGGTGAGTATAGGGGTGAATGAAATATTAATCTCGGGCGATCCGACATCTCATGCCGAGTTAAATGCATTAAGACAAGCCGCACAAAATTTAAATACGACGTCTTTGAAGGACTGTGTCGTTTATGCGAGCGGACAACCATGTCCAATGTGTTTGGCGGCTCTGCGAATGGCTGGAGTTGAAAAAATTGTATATGCTTATTCAAATGCTGATGCAGAAGCCTATGGTTTATCTACAGCAGAGATTGCCGAAAAATTAAGACTTGAACCACATGAACAGCAAGGGTTGAGTTTTAGTCAGTTAAAGCCAAACTGTGATCATGAGCTATATGAATTTTGGAAGCAGAAAAATACTTAATAAATAATAAGAGTTTCTTTCTGAGTCACTAACTGTATAGATTTCTGTGAAGAATTAAAAAAGCCAACTGAGGTGATCAGTTGGCTTTTTTTGTTGGAGAGCAATTATTGATTTGCTGAGACACCAATTTTTTTGACATTCAAACGTTGTGCTGCTGCCATCACCATAGCGACATCTTTATATTCTGTCATTTTGTCAGGTTGCACTTTGATCGTATCTTGATCTGCTTGTTGTGCAACACCAGCAAAAAGTGTTTCTAAAGCTTGCTTATTGGCAACGGGTTGACCATTCCAAAATAATTTACCCTGCGCATCAATGCGTAAGGTGACCGGCTCAGGCGGCTTTTCATTGGTTGGCGGTGGCGTACCATTTGGCAAATCAATATTGATCGAGTTATTTGGAATTGGAATTGTGATAATAAACATAATGAGCAAAACCAACATCACATCGATCAATGGCGTCATGTTAACGTCCAACATAACATCATCGTCTTTATCGGAACCGACATTCATTCCCATACCTTGTCCCTCATCCGATTATGGTGCGGCAACAGGAGTCGTGACAAAAGCAATTTTGCCAATTCCTGCTGCTTGTGTTGCACTAATGACTTCATCAATCGCTTCATATTTTGTCACCTGATCGCCACGGATATGAACTTCAGGTTGCGGACGCTTTTTAGCTTCCGCTTGTAGTCGACTGATCAGCGTGTCTTTATCTGCAATGTATTTTTCATTCCAGAAGATATCGCCATTTTTATTGACAGCAATCTGAATATTGATCGGTTTAGTTTCATAAGGTGTGTTTTTTTCCTCAGGTAACTTCACCGGAACTGTATGGATTGCAACAGGTACTGTAATTAAGAAAATAATGAGCAGCACCAACATAATATCAACCAAAGGTGTTGTATTAATGGCTGAAATTACATCATCTTCGTCACCATCTGAATTGACCATCATTCCCATGGCTGATGCCTCTCTTATTTTGTGTCGTTATTATTGTTTTTGATCTCACCGCTTAAAAGTACGGTGTGTAGATCTGAACCAAAGGTACGAACATTATCTAGAACTGCTTTATTACGACGCGTTAACCAGTTGTAGCCAAGAACCGCAGGTACTGCTACAGCCAAACCAATTGCCGTCATAATTAGGGCTTCACCGACTGGGCCTGCAACTTTATCAATAGATGCTTGACCTGAAATACCAATTGCCGTTAAAGCATGGTAAATACCCCAAACTGTACCGAACAAACCCACAAATGGTGCAGTCGAACCGACAGTTGCGAGAAAAGCTAATCCACCACTTAAATGGCTTTGAATTTTATCGATAGCACGCTGGATTGAAATAGTCACCCATGTGTTGAAGTCGATACGTTCCAGCAGATTACCGCCATGTTTTTTGGTTGAATTAATGCCTTTTTCTGCAATAAAGCGGTATGCACTCGATTCGTCTAAGGTTTCTGCTGCGCTATCAATTGAAGCAGCATCCCAAAATTTAGCTTCGGCTTCTTTGCCTTGACGTTTAATTTTAGCTTGTTGAATAAATTTAGTGACCATGATGTACCAAGTTCCAATCGACATCAGGACCAAGATAAAGAGTGTCGATTTAGCAACGATGTCACCTTCACGCCATAGTGCTTCTAAGCCATACGGGTTATAGACTTCTTTGGTTGCTGTAGGCATTGGTGGCGGTGCAGGTGTATTTGTTGTATTCGTAGTTTCTACTTGTGTTGTTGCAGTATTTGCAGATTCTTCAGCAAATGCTGCTTGCAGTGGGAGTAATGTACTTGTTACTAAAACTGTAGCAGATGCAAAAATACGCGCAGATTTCATCATTTTATTCATTTATATTCTCCAAATTTTTGTAGATTCATTAATCAAGTTTAAATTCGTATTCAATATCAAACCAATCTTCAACTGGCTCACCATTTTTGAGTGCAGGCTTAAATGTACATAAGCTGAATGCTTTGCTAGCAGCCTTATCTAGAGATTTAGTACCACTCGATTTTTTGACCTTCACTTGTTTCGCACTGCCGTCAGGCCCAACCAATACAGAGATGCGGACAGTTCCTACTTCTTCTGCCATTGCAGCTTCACGAGGGTAATCTGGTTCTTTACATCCAACGCTACCCTCAGATGCACCACGTGTTTCCCCAGCAGGTTTGGGTGCAGGCGCAGGTGCTGGAGCTGCTGCAGCTACAGGTGCTGGTGCTGTCAAAGGACTAGGAGATGGGGAAGCTGTAGGCGTAGGTGTTGAAACGGCTTTAACTGTTTGAGTTGGTGCAGCTTTTTCAACGACCTTTTGTTCAGGTTGAGGGTCTGGTGTTTTGAGCACTTCCTTAACGAGTTTTGGTAATTCAGGTGGTTTTTCAATTGGTTTCGGTTTTTCTGGCTCAGGTTTTTTATCTTGAATAATGATTAATTCAACAGGTTCTTCTACAGTTTTCTCACCTTTTTTGGACAGGCCAGTAATTAATCCGTAGAGTACAATGAGATGCAGAAGAATGACTGCCCCAATTCCGATCAGGCGTTTGCCGGAATTATTTTCTAATTCGGAAAAGCTTTTGCCCATTACTACTCCTGAAATGTGAGACAAACAATCAATAGTGAAATTGGCACTTGAGATATAAGTGTTTTTTGCATTTTTTATGTTTGACTAATTAATTAAATAAATAGTGCAAGTACGATTCCTATTGGAATCGTACTTGCAAATTTAGCTTTTAGAACTTGTAAGTACCGCGGACATAGAATGTACGACCAGTAGGATCGCTATAACGTGGGTCATAGCCATATTGGAAGTTATCTAAAACGTTCGATGCTGCAGGTTCTTCAGCAAAGATATTTTTGATACCACCAGTGAGCTCTAAGTTTTTAAATCCACTGTAAGTTGTTGCAATGTTATAAAGGGTGTAGTCAGGAACACGATGTTTGTCGAACTGTGCTTTCCCAGTTTGGTTTTGGTCGTCATAACCACGGAAGAACTGTTGTTCAAAAATCATTTTCCAGTTTTCATAACTCCAGTTTAGATTTGCTGTGTGTTTCCAACGTAAAACAGCTGGATCGTCATACACGCCAACTAAGCCTTCCCAAGCACCATCTTTTTCTTCTTGATAGTCATTTTTGATGACATAGGTACCATTAATGCCAAAGCCGAAACGACCTGTCGCGGTTAATGGTGAAAGATAATCTAAGCTAATGTCGATACCTTGAGTTTTAATACCCCCTGTATTCATTAGAATGGTATTGATGTATTCAATACGACCATCGGCACCACGCACGAATAATGAAGCATATTTCTCAGGATCTTCAAAAATTGAAGTTTCACCCACTTGGCCAACTAATTCGTCAATTTCAATGTTGTAATAATCAACAGCTAAAACTAAGTTTTTAATTGGTTCGTAAACAAAGCCGGCTGTAAATGTTTTAGATTCTTCTGGTTGAAGATCTGGGTTACCACCTTGCATACGGTAGAACTGAGTATTACATTCGGTTTGATATTGAGTTGAGGTTGGTTTACCGCCTGGGCAAAGGACAGGGTCGTTATATTTTGCGCCAGTGTAGGTTTTACTTTGTTGCGCATTAATTTCCCAAAGGCTTGGAGCACGGAAACCAGTACTGTAGGTACTACGGAACATAAGTTGCTTCATTGGTTCCCAACGAATACCGACTTTTGGATTGAAAGTGTCGCCAAAATCGCTGTAGTCGTCATAACGTGCTGCAAGTTGAGCTTCAATTGTTTTGGTAATTGGAATTTGAAGCTCAGCAAAAGCGGCAGTAATATCTCGGTCACCTTTACTCAGAGGTTTGTCAGGGTCAATACCACTACCTGGTACAAGGCGTACTAACTCAGAGTTTACTTTTGCTTCCCAATCTTGAGTTGTAAAACTTCCACCAAATGCAAAACCAACATCACCAGCTGGTAAGGTGTAAATCGGGCGGCTCACGGTAAAGTCAAATGTTGTGGAATCAAGTGTTGCTTCGTTTGTTGTACCACTCACATTTAATGAGGTCCAAACGTTAGCATCTGCAGATGGACCAAATGGGTTGATTGTGCCGTCATTTAATCCTTCTTGTAGTTTGTTACGATTTAAGTATCCACTAACAAAGCTATCTGATGCTTCGCCTTTTGCGTAAGTTACGCCACCGTTGATATCCCAACCGTATGCTTCACCTTCAAGTCCAGCAAAAATACGATGAGATTCATTGATAGATTGTGAAACACGGTTGCCCGCTTGAGAGCGTAAGTAAAGTTGTAATGGATCACCACTTAGACCATCAACACCAGGGGTAATACCCTCGCCTGGATAATATTGACTGCTTTTAGGAATCGTGACAGAGCGACTATATACGTCTGGAGCAATAGAAGTCGTCACTTTGCTTTTTGCATAGACATATTCACCAATAGCGTTGAAGTTATCGCTAAGTTTGATGGTTGCACGACCAATTGCAGACAAGTCCTCAGTTTCTGGCTGAATACCAATTAAAGCTTGCGTATTGAGGAAGCAGAGTCCGCCATCTTCAGTGACATTGGTTAAATTATTACAATTCGCTGCACCACCATACGGGTTCGCTAATACACCTTCAGGATTTCCGTCAGCATCTAAAGGCCCGCCGTTTGGATCAAGAAAGTTAGCAGGGAAGCCATTTGCTGAACCTGCATCGATACCTAACTCAGGTAGAAGGCCACCACGACGGCTGACTTTACGGTCTTTTGCCATAATTTCTTTGGCTTTACGGTAGTCAATTGCGCCATAAACGTTAAAACCTTGTTCATCTAAGTCGCCATAGCCACCAAAAATCGAAACATCGTATTCTTCGCCGCCTTTATCCTCAGGTTTGAGCAAACCACCGCTAATACCTAAACCTGTGTATTGCTTTTTGGTAATAAAGTTAATTACACCTGCGATTGCATCTGCACCATAAATTGCAGAGGCACCATCACGTAAAACCTCAATACGTTCAACCATTGCAAGCGGAATGGTATTTAAGTTGGTCTCAGAGGTACTAAATGGGCTATAAGCCAAACGACGTCCATTAAGTAGGACAAGGGTTTTATCTGATCCTAGCCCACGTAAGTTCGCTGTTGAGCCTGATGTATTACTTGCACCAACGTTTTGCGCTGTACTGTAGCCCGCTTGGTTCGCACTAATTTTTATTAAGGCTTCTTCAGTCGTTGTGACCCCTTGTTTAGTTAATTCTTCAACTTTAATGACTGTAATAGGTGAAGAACTTTGAGCAGAAACCCCTTTAATGGATGAACCAGTCACAGTTACTTTGGCTACTTTCGTTGGCTTAACTGTTTCTTCTTCATTTGTTTCTGCTGCATGCGCTAAAGATAAACACAGCATACTTAAACTAAGAGTACTTAATTTAAGTATTGTTTTGCTAAATGGTGTGCCCCCCACAGATTTAGCATTTTTTTTCTCTTTCATAGTAAAAGTATTCCTTTTTGTTGTAGTTAGCGATATTGCTTGATTCTTTTTAAGCAATTCAAGTGCCAAATTTATATTTAAATTTTATTTTCAAATATAAAATACTGATAAATATCTACATTATTGAGTTTAAAGTGGAGAACTTTAAGATGAACGGTAAGTATATTTTTTTTAAAGTTATCCTTTTAATTAGGTTTTATCAGGAATTTAACTTTTGATCAAAATTTTTTTTAAAAACATGATTAGATGCGAATTAAACCTTAAAAAGTGTGAAATAATTCATATTTATGTGTTTGATTTATAAGATTAATCAGTGAAATAAATAAAAAATAAAAACATATAATTCATTGGTTTATATGCTGATGACTTGTCATTTCATCTGAAGGTGATCCCTTATGAATCAGGAATGTATTATATTTGTGCAAAATATGCTTGGATGCGTTCAACAACAAGAGTTGAATTTTTGATAAAAACGAGCTTTACTCGGAAAGTCGCTATTAGTATAAATTTATCTTAAAAAATGAATTTAAAAGGATATTTAATTCAGATAACTTTCAACCAAGGAGTGGTGGCATGAATTTCGCTTTATATTAATTACTGTATTAAGTTCTACGTTTAAAACTTAATTTAAACTGGTTCATTTTATTTTAGTAAAGGTGGCTTTATTTAAAGTCTGCTTGCGGCTTTGTATTATTAAAAAATCATCAGAAAGGAAAAGGTTTGGAAACTAGAAAATTTAAAATAGCGCTCCTTGCATTATTAATTTCAACAGGGATGATGGCCGAGGTTCAAGCTTCTGCACAATCGAATAAAGTTTTAAATATTGCATTTGAAGCACCGGATGATGGTTTTGATATGGTCAAAACCTATAATTATTATAGTGGCAATATTGCGGAAGCCATTTTTGAACCCTTATTGAAATATGACTATCTAGCACGTCCTGTTGTTCTTGTTCCAAATACTATTGAAGCGATGCCAAAGATTGAACAAGAAGGAAAAGTCTATACCTTCAAAATCAAACGAGGCATCCATTTTTCAGATGATCCAGCCTTTAAGGGAAAAAAACGCGAGCTAGTTGCGCAAGATTACATTTACGCGATTCAACGAATTTTAGATCCAGCTAACCGTTCTCCGACCTATTCATTTATTGATGGCAAAATCTTAGGAGGGGATGCGGTCGTTGCGGATGCAAAGAAGTCAGGAAAATTTAATTACAATGCGGCTATTGCCGGCCTAAAAGCGATAGATCCTTATACTTTGCAAATTACTTTGACGCGCCCTGACTATAATTTTCAATATATTTTGGCCTATGTTACGTTTGGTGCAATTTCAAAAGAAGTTGTTGAATTTTATGGCAATAAAATTGCACAGCATCCTGTGGGAACAGGACCGTATCAGCTCAGTAAATATGTTCCACGTAGCAAGATAGAATTGGTTGCAAACCCGAATTATCGTGGTTTTGTCTGGAATTTTAAATCGACAGGCACCGCTTGGGACAATCAGTTAGTTAAAGAAATGAACGGGAAGAAAATGCCACAAATCGGCAAGGTTTCCGTCAGTATTATTGAAGAAGAACAGTCACGGTGGTTAGCATTTAAAACAGGGCAGCTAAACTTTGATAAATTGACCTCAAATGCTGTCCCACAAGCCTTAGATTCTCAAAATAAACTTAAGCCTGATATGCAAAAGCTCGGCATTAAGCATTATCCAAATAAAGACGCTGAAATCACCTACAGCATGTTCAATATGCAAGACCCGCTTGTCGGTGGTCAAAGCCTTGAAAAGATCGCTTTACGCCGTGCCATCAGCATGTCATACAATCAAGCTGAATCGATTAAACAGTTATATCAAGGGCAGGCCGTAAAGGCTGAAATGTTTTTACCAGAAGGCGTGAGTGGCTTTAATCCAAAATATCGCAGTAGTTTGGGATATAACCCATTGCTGGCCAATAAATTACTGGATCGATTTGGGTATAAGAAAGGTGCTGATGGTTATCGAACCTTGCCCGATGGTAAAGCGTTGATCTTAAAAATAAATACTGAAAATAGCTCTAAATCGGTGATTCAATCTGAGTTGTGGAAAAAAAATCTCGATGCCATTGGGATACGGGTACAGTTTAAGGTCAGTAACTTTGCTGACAATTTAAAAGAAGCAATGCAATGTAAATATATGATGTGGTCTGGAGCGTGGATTGCAGATTATCCTGAAGGGGAGAACTTTGCTCAATTACTATATGGGCCAAATTCAGGACAAGGGAATTTAAGTTGTTATCAATCTAAAGCTTATGACGCATTATATAAGCAAGCTATTGTGTTGAAACCTAAAGATCGTGAACCTTTTTATGAAAAAATGAACCGTCAAATTGAAGCGGATAACCCTTGGATTATCCATTCTACACGGATTCGTAATTGGTTAATTCACCCTGAAATTCAGGGGTATAAAACACATCCAATGATGAACACCAGTTGGCAATATCTCGATATTCAGCCTAGTAAAAAATAATTGAGTCAGGATTACAATGAAGCGAAATTCGAATTTTACGCTCACCAAATTTGCTACAGCGTGTTTGATGGGGGGAGTGTTGTTCAGTGCGATGCCGACATTAGCATTGGCAAAGAATCCAGCAGATCCAAATAAAGTTTTACGTCATATTTTCCCTGTCGCAGAAACAGGTTTTGACCCAGTTGGCGTACATGATCTGTATTCTGCACATGTGAATACCTCAATCTTTGAAACCTTATATACTTATGACTATTTAGCATCACCAGCAAAGTTGGTTCCTAAAACGGCTGCTGCCATGCCGGAAATCAGTGCTGATGGTTTGACTTATACCATTCGCCTGCAAAAAGGCATTTATTTTGCTGATGATCCTGTATTTAAGGGCAAGAAAAGAGAGTTAACCTCGGCTGATTATGCATATACCTTTAGACGTTTAGTCGATCCGCAACTTCGCTCACCAAACAGTTGGCTACTTGATGGTCGTATTTTAGGGATGGAGAAGGTTTTAGAAAAGGCAAAAAAAACAGGTAAGTTTGATTATGATGCGCCCATTGAAGGCATACAAACCCCTGATCGGTATACCCTAGTCATTCGTTTAAATTCTCCAGATCAAAACTTTCCAATGTTATTGGCTCATCAACCTGCCTCGGCCATGGCACGTGAAGTGGTCGAAAAATATCGAGACAAAGCGGGTTTTGTGATGGGTAAACCTGTGGGCACAGGGCCATATATTTTGACACGCTGGACACCTGGTTCACGAATTATTTTAAAGGCCAATCCAAACTATCGTGGCTTTGTCTGGGACTTTAAAGCATCAGATGCCAAAGATGAAAAGATTGTAAAAGCCATGCAAGGCAAAAAAATGCCGCAAATTGGCGTGATTGATATTCAGGTGATGGAAGAATCACAATCACGTTGGTTGACCTTTGCAAAAAATGAAGCGGATTTGTTGGTACTAGATGGAGATTTGTCGGTACAAGCCTTAAAAGATGGAGAGCTAAAGCCTGAGTTGGCTAAAAAAGGCATCCAAATGTCGCGGATTTCTGACCCCTCTATCGACTATCACTATTGGAATATGCAAAACCCTGTGGTTGGAGGTTTTAGTAAAGAAAAAATTGCATTACGTCGTGCAATGGCGATGGCTTATTCAGCAGATAATCAAATCAAAATTTTGATGAATGGTGATGCACAAAAATTACAAAGCCCAATTCCACTCGGCGTTGTCGGCTATGACCCGAATTATAAGTCGAGTATTCCATACTCAGTTAAAGCGGCAAATTTATTGCTCGATCGTTATAACTATAAAGTCGGCGCAGATGGCTGGCGTACTCAACCGAATGGTAAACCGCTTACGATTGAAATGACGATATCGGGCAATAGTAGCCGTAGTCAGCAGTTGGGCGAATTTTGGAAGAAAACTTTAGATAGCATCAAAATTAAAATGACAACAAAGTCGATGCCATTTGCAGAAGCTTTAAAAGCCGAAAAACAGTGTAAAACCATGTTTAAAGCATCTGCATGGATCGCAGACTATCCAGATGCAGACAATTTTATGCAATTGTTCTATGGCAAAAATATCAATGTCACCAACAACGGCTGTTCAAAAATTCCTGAATACGACCGTTTATATGAACAGACGCAGCGTATGAAACCGGGACCGGAGCGTGATGCAATCTATCGGAAAATGTCACGCATATTAGAAGTGTATATGCCTGTCCAAATTAATTATGCACGTTACCGTAGTGTGTTGTCGCAACCACGCGTGATTGGTTATAAAAAGCATCCAATTTTGGCAACAGAATGGATGTACATCGATATTGACCCGAAAAAATAAAATGGAACAAAACTGGAGAAATTATGAAAAATAAAGCTTTGAAACTCACCACCCTCAGTATGTTGATGATCGGCGCTAGCCAATTCGTTCAAGCCGAAGATTCAATACGGAGTACTTTGCCAAAGTTCCAAGCCAAAGAAATACCTGCGCTGTGTGATGCCAAAATTCAGCAAGTGAAAACAGATTTAGCGGCATTTGAGCAAAAAAAGATAAAAAATAATGCAAAAGCAGCACCTGTTTTGGCGGAGTGGGATCAAATTTTTGCCAAATTTGAAGATTTTTATGGACCAATCGGACTATATAGTAACGTCGATCCTGATGAGGCTTTACGTAAGGCGGCGGAAGATTGTGAAATTAAAATTATGGAGTTTCAAACTTCGGTTTATCAAAATCCAAAACTTTACGAGCAAATTAAAAAACTCAAAACCAATGACGAAATTGATAAAAAAATGCGTCAAGACATCTTGGATGGTTTTGAAAATACAGGGGTACAATTTACACCTGAAAAACGTGCTCGTTTGAAAGCTATCTTTGATGAATTAGCAAAAATTGAACAAGAATATGCGCGTAATGTACGAGATAATAAAGAAAAACTGGAGTTTACACCGGCGGAGTTGAAAGGCTTGCCAGACAGCTATATTTCGGGCTTAAAGAAAAATGAAAAGGGCAATTATTTGCTCGGTTTTGAATACCCAGAATACCGTCCATTTATGGAACTAGCAGAAAGCGATGATGCGCGTAAGCGTTACCAAACTGCATTCACGCGTCGTGGTACTGAGAAAAACTTAGTATTGTTAAAGCAAGCAATGGATTTACGTTATGAAATTGCGCAGCTCTTTGGCAAAAAAAGCTATGCCGAATGGGTGTTGCAACACCGTATGGCAAAAGACCCTGAAACAGTGAATAAGTTCTTAGCCGATGTTCATCAAACGGTGGCACCTTTAGAGAAAAAAGAAGTTGAGACTTTACGTGAGTTCAAAGCGAAAAGCCTGAAAATTCCACTCGAAAAAGCTGAAATCAATCGCTGGAGTGAGAGTTACTGGAGTGAAAAACTTCGCAAAGAAAAGTACCAAATCGATCAAGAAAAATTGCGTGACTATTTCCCAACCCAAGCATCTCAAGAATGGATTTTTGCCATTTCATCTGACCTTTATGGTATTGAATTTAAGCCTGCGAAAGTCGATGTTTGGCAGTCAGAAGTTGAATATTACGATGTAAAAGATAAAAAGACCGGTGAGTTGCTTGGTGGTTTATATATCGATAAATACCCACGTGAAGGGAAGTATGGTCATGCGGCTGTTTGGGGCGTAAAAGGTGGTAGTACCTTGACTAAGCGTAAACCGATTTCTGCTTTGGTGACTAATTTTAACCGTAAAGGTCTAAATAGTGATGAACTTGAAACCTTTGTTCATGAGTTTGGTCATGCTTTGCACGGTATTTTGTCCAATACACGCTATGCATCCCAATCGGGGACTTCAGTAGAGCGCGACTTTGTAGAAGCACCTTCACAAATGTATGAAGAATGGGCGCGTCGTAAAGAAACTTTATCTACACTCGCAAATTACTGTAATCCAGCATGTCCACCTGTAGATGACGCACTGATTAATAAATTAAAAGCGGTTCATAGCTATGGACGTGGTTTGCATTATGCACGTCAAGCCTTGTATGCAAAATATGATATGGCACTTCACTCATCAGATGCTTTGAGTGTTAAACCCTTAGATGTCTGGAAGAAAATGGAAGGCGAGACAGCTTTAGGCTATGTCCCAAGCACTGAATTCCCAGGACAATTCAACCACATCATGGGCGGTTACCAAGTTGGCTATTATGGTTATATGTGGTCTGAAGTGATGGCACTCGATATGTTGTCTGCTTTTGGAGATAACCTAAATAACCCTGAAGTGGGACAACGCTACCGTAAAACGATCTTGTCGCAAGGTGGTCAATATGAAGCCGAAAAACTGGTGCATGATTTCTTAGGTCGTAAACCTGATAACAAAGCTTTCTTTGATGAAATTACTGGGCAACGAGTGAAGTAAGGACAACTTTATGCTGGCATATATCATACGGCGTATATGGCAGATGATCCCAACGATGTTGGGGGTTGTTCTGCTCATATTCTTCTTATTTAACTGGGTAGGTGGAGACCCTGCATATATTCTAGCAGGCAAAATGTCGAACCCAGAGCAAATTGAAAACATCCGTCAACAGTTGGGGGTTGATCAACCCTACTATGTCCAATTGTGGATTTTCATTAAGCAGATTTTAACTTTTGATTATGGAATGAGTTGGAGTACAGGTGAGTCGGTGTCAGATATTATTTTGACCCGTCTAGGACCATCACTGACGATTTTAATTCCTTTAACCATTTTGCAAACGATCATTTCAATTGGTTTGGCACTTGCTGTGGCTTCAGTTCGTGGCACATTAACCGATCGTATGATTATGATGCTATGTACGATTGGTATGTCGATTAGTATTTTGGTTTACATTATTGTTTTCCAATACGTTTTTGCATATCAGTTAAGCTGGTTTCCGGTTCAAGGCTGGAGTGATCACTTTAGCGAAAACTTATTTAAATACGGTTTACTGCCTATCTTAATTATGTTGGTGGTGAGTATTGCGCCAACTTTGCGCTTATACCGCAGTTTTGTATTGGATGAAGTCAATCAAGACTATGTTCGAACTGCGCGCGCAAAAGGTGTAGGTGAAAGCCGTATTTTAGGTGTACATGTACTGCGTAACGCCTCAATTCCAATTATTACCGATGTCATGTCGAGTCTACCGGCACTGCTGATAGGCGCTTTCCTGATTGAACGATTCTTTGGTATTCCGGGTATTGGTCGTGAAGTCATTATTGCTGTTGAACGCAGTGACTTTCCTGTCATTAAGGCGATTACGGTCTACGTTGCAGCAGCTACAATGATTTTTAACTTAATCGCGGATTTGATTTATAAACTTGTCGATCCTCGCGTTCAGTTGAAGTAGGTGGCCTATGCTAGGTATATTCAATAAGACCAAAGCAACGGCATCAACACCTGCATCGACTGGCTTGTGGAAGTTGGCGATGCGACGCCTAAAAGCCGATAAATTAGCGATGGTGTCGTTGTTCGTTGTACTGTGTTATTTCGTGGTGTTGCTATTGTCGATGACAGGCTTGGTTGCATCCAATTGGAATAAAGAAGTGGCTGTTAGTTATGCACCTCCAAGTTTTATTGGGGCGGAACTTAATGAAACAGCCAAAACCAAAGCATCAGCAGAAGATATGGCATTGCCTGAAAATCCTGTTGATCCTTTAAAAGATGTAATTGCTGAACTGAATGCAGAGATTGCGACTGAGCAAGGTGGTACCAATGCAATTGACTACTATGGAGTTGTCGATCCACTAGCAGAAGATATGAAAGCGATTGATCAGCAATTGGGTGGCCATTTGTTAGATCAACAAAGCGAGCTAAAACAAACTTTACCGTTTGGTGCGGATAAATGGGGGCAGGATGTCCTGCAAAAAACCATTAAAGGTGCTGAAACATCTATTATTGTTGGTGTGGTAGCTGCATTACTTGCTGTCGTGATTGGGACAATTTTAGGGGCAATTTCTGGCTACTTCGGTGGTTGGGTCGATGATATTTTAAACTGGTTTTATAACATTTTTACCTCGATTCCGTATTTACTCTTGGTTCTTGCGATTGCAGCTGTATTACAACAAAAGGGGATCTTATCGATTGTCCTCATTCTAGGACTTACTGGGTGGACGGGGGTGTATCGTCTGATTCGTGCAGAGTATATGAAACATACTTCGCGTGAATATGTGCTCGCTGCCAAAGCGATAGGGGTGAGTCATTTCCGACGCATCTTTGTGCATATCTTTCCGAACGTCAGTCATATTGCATTGGTGCAAATCTCGATTTTAGTGGTGGCCTTTATTAAGTCAGAAGTGATTTTGAGCTTCTTGGGATTTGGTGTACCTGTTGGGGTTGTGTCATGGGGTAGCATGCTTAATGAAGCACAAAGTGAATTGATTTTAGGTAAATGGTGGCAGCTTATCGCAGCATCTGTAGCAATGGCGGTTTTAGTTACGGCATTTTCGATGTTTACTGATGCACTGCGTGATGCATTAGATCCAAAATTGAAATAAGGAGGAGTAAAGGATGACGGAACAAAATCAAACTGTTAAACCAACGCTCCTCAGTGTTCAAAACCTGAAAGTGAGCTTTAAAGCCGAAGATAAAAGCTATATCGAAACGGTCAAAGGAATATCTTTTGACATTCCTGCCAATACAACTGTGGCGCTTGTGGGAGAATCTGGCAGTGGCAAGTCGGTGACTTCGTTGGCAACCATGGGGCTGTTACCACGTGATCAAAGCCGTATAGATGCAAGCAGTAAAATAGTTTTTGAAGGGCAGGATTTACTGAGTCTGTCTCCAAGAGAAATGCGTAATATCTGTGGTAAAGATATTGCGATGATTTTTCAGGAACCGATGTCGTCACTCAATCCAGTCTTTACGGTGGGTGATCAAATTGCCGAAGTATTACGACTTCATCTAGGTATGGGACGTAAGCAGGCAAGAGCACGGACTTTGGAATTATTGAAGGAAGTGGGTATTCCTTCTCCTGAAACGAAAATTGATGCCTATCCTAGCCAAATGTCAGGTGGCCAACAACAGCGGGTCATGATTGCAATGGCAATTGCATGTGAGCCGAAGTTATTGATTGCCGATGAGCCAACCACAGCACTTGATGTGACGATTCAAAAGCAAATTTTAGATTTACTTGAAGCCTTGCAAAAGAAACGTGAGATGTCGATGCTATTCATTACGCATGATTTAGCATTGGTAAGCGAAATTGCCGATCAGGTGATTGTCATGCGTCATGGAGAAATCCGTGAACAAGGCTTGGTCAATGAAGTGCTGGATCATCCTAAAGATATCTACACTCGAGCTTTGCTTAAGTGTCGTCCACAGATGTCAGAGCGTCCTTATAAATTACCGATGATCAGTGATTTTATGCGTCAAAATGGTGATGAGCTGATTGAGGATGTGCATTTATCTGAGGAAACCCGTAGACAACGAACGCGTGGTCTTACGGGTAATGAACAGATTATTTTAGATGTCAAAGACCTGAAAAAATCGTTTTATAGCCGCAAGGGTTTATTTGGTAAGGATGAGTATCAGGCGGTCAAAGGTGTCTCGTTTCAACTGGCGAAAGGTAAAACGCTCGGGTTGGTTGGAGAGTCTGGCTCAGGTAAAACCACAATTGGCCTTTTACTGATGCGTCTACAGGAAGCGACAGGTGGTCAGGCGCTGTTTGAAGGTCATGATATTTTGGCGATGAGTGACAAAGAATTTACTCAATATCAGCGCAAAATACAGATCATTTTCCAAAACCCTTACGCTTCACTTAATCCACGATTTACTGTGGGTCAAATTTTGATGGAGCCGATGCAAGTGCATCAGATAGGGAAGGATGATGCTGAACGCGAGCAAATGGCGTTTGATTTGCTTGAACGTGTCAGTTTGCCTGCCCAAGCATTTTATCGCTATCCACATGAGTTTTCTGGTGGTCAGCGTCAACGTATTGCCATTGCACGATGCTTGACCTTAAAGCCAGAAATTTTGATCTGTGATGAGTCTGTCTCTGCCCTAGATGTTTCGGTTCAAGCCCAAGTTCTGAACTTATTGCAAGATTTACAAGATGAATTTGGTTTGAGCTATATCTTTATTTCACATGATTTATCTGTGGTGAAATATATTTCTGACCAAATCATGGTGATGAACCATGGTGATATCGTTGAAATTGCAAACTCGGATGAGCTGTATCGATCACCACAGCATGAATATACCAAGCGTTTGCTGAGTGCGATTCCACAAACCACTGAACAATTTATTTAGTGTTGGTATAAAAAAACCGCTCAAATGAGCGGTTTTTTTATACTTAAGAAATTAAAATTTCTTAAAGCCTTTGTTGTTTCCGCTAAATGCGCGACTTGGCACAGAGTCATTGCGACGCTCACGATTGCCAAAATTGTCGTTACGACGTTCACGGTTACCGAAGTTTTCACTGTTGCGATCATTACGGTTATTGTTGAAACCGTCGTTGCGACGCTCTGAACGGTTAAATCCATTGCCTTGGAATCCACCTTCAGTACGGCCAGTACGACGTTCACCACGGTTGTCTTGATAACCATTGCTTTGTTGTGGCTGGTTTTCGTCACTGTCACGACGTTGTTGGCGTAAGTAACCACCACGACGTGCCGCCATTGGTTTGTCTTGCATACGTTCAGTACGACGTTTCGCCATACCAAACAGGCCAGTACCTTGACGTGGTTTAAGCTCAACGGACTTGGTTAAGTTGTCAATATCTTGTTTATCTAGCTCGATCCAACGACCAGTACGTAGTTCGCGTGGCAGAATTACTGAACCATAACGTGTACGTAAAAGACGGCTCACTTTTAAGCCTTGAGATTCGAAAATACGACGAACTTCGCGGTTACGCCCTTCTTTTACGACCACTTGATACCAACGGTTAATACCGTCACCACCAATTTCAGAGAATGACTCAAATTTTGCAGGGCCATCATCTAAAACAACGCCTTGTAACATGTTGTTTTTTAACTGAGGAGTGACTTCACCCATGACACGAACGGCATATTCACGTTCGATTTCGCTAGAAGGGTGCATTAAACGGTTCGCCAGTTCACCGTCATTCGTGAACAGTAATAGACCTGTAGAGTTGATATCTAGACGACCCACCATGACCCAACGATCACCTGTAATTTGAGGTAATTGTTCAAATACCGTTGGACGGTTTTCAGGGTCATTGCGTGAGCAAATTTCGCCTTCTGGTTTGTAGTAAATCAATACACGGCGACGAATTTCGTCTTCAATTTGGAACTGAACTTTACGACCATCGATGCGAAGCTCATCACCCGGTTCAATACGTTCACCCACTTGGGCAACTTGCCCATTTACGCTCACACGACCAGCGGCAATGACTTCTTCCATATAACGGCGAGAACCCAAACCAACGCGTGCGAGCACCTTTTGCAATTTTTCACTCATGACAGCATAACCTTAGAAATTATCATCAACAGTTCACCTATTTATGACTTCGGTGCATTCGCATCGAGGGCCATAAAAGCTTCCTTGGCATCCTGCAGGGGAGGCAATTGGCCCAAAGAGGTTAGACCAAAAGCATTTAAAAATTGAGGCGTTGTAACTAACAACGCGGGTCGTCCTGGGAGTTCACGAAAACCAGATTCTTTAATCCAGTTCCAGTCAAATAACGTACGTAAAATTTGACTATTGTTGGTCACCCCACGGATTTGCTCAATATCTGCGCGGGTTACCGGTTGATGGTAAGCAATGACAGAAAGAGTTTCGAGCAAGGATGGCGATAAACGAGTTGGTCGTTCAGGCCAGGTCTGTGCAATAATATTACGATATTTTGCACGTACTTGAAAACGGAAACCTTGAGCGGTTTCAACAAGTTCAATTGATCTGCCGTGTTGCAGCATTGAAAGTTGCTGCAAATATTGGCGTAATTCGGTTTTACTGAAACGGTCTTGGAAAGCCTCTTTTAAACGGGCAATACTCACTGCCGCTTCACTGGCAAAAATAATGGCTTCAAGCTGCATCAAAATTTCATGCAGATTATCTTCTGAAGACACCGCAGTCATTTGTTTAAGTTCAGTGTTCATGCACGTGCTCCTTGAATTGCAAGCGGTGCTTCTACACCTGATGCGACAATTTGGACTTTTTGTTGGCGTGTCAGTTCCAACACGGCCATAAATGTCACGACAACACCCATGCGGCCTTGGCTTGGTTTGAGTAAGTCCGCAAAGTCTAATACTTCACCTGACTCTAGCTTAGTTTCAATATAAGCAATACGTTCTTCGAGTAAGACAGGCTCTTGCAAAATTTGGTGGGTAACCGGTTCTGGTCGATTAAAGACACAGAGTATGGCATCACGAAGTAATTCAATGTCATAGCCATCATTGGTTTCGATAATCGTTCCTAAACTGACATTGGTATCGAAAGTATCCCGATCCAATACTGTCATTTGACCTAATCTTTCCGCAGCTTGTTTGATGCGCAAATACGTTTCTAAACGGTCAATCAATTCTTGTTTAGGATCTTGTTCATGTGCCGCGGTCGATTTAGGTTTTGGCAATAATAGACGCGATTTTAAATCGGCCAATAAAGCTGCCATCACCATATAATCTGCGGTTAATTCAATATCTAGAGATTTCATTGCATCCATATAGGACAAATATTGGGATGCAATTGGTGCAATATCGACTTGTAATAAGTCGAAGCCATTTTTTTGAATCAAGTAAATCAGAAAGTCGAGTGGTCCTTCGAAATGCTCTAATAGAATTTCAAATGCAGCGGGTGGAATGTACAAATCTTCTGGAATAGCTTCTTGCCACTCATCCAAAACGCGAATGTGTGGAGCATCTTCCATAGAATTATGGACAGTTTGGTTCATTGCAATTATAGGCCACGCGAATTTTCAAAGGCATGCAGACAGCTTTCGCTTCGATCTCACATCGAAAGTAAAAGCACAAAAGTTATAGGGAATAGTGTAATGGAAAAATGCGTTTAAAGAAATTACTGAACGGTTGAATTGGGTAAAAAACTTAAAATTTATAGGGAATAGGCTTTATTTATACACATGTAAAATTTTAAAGCTGTGATATCGATCACATCTTGTGTTAAATGTAAAAAATACACTCATCACTCAATGAACTCATTTAAGCTGTTATATCTGGATGATGGGCGTCCAACATGAAATGATTTGATTGAATTGACTAAAAGAATATTTGCTATGCCACAACAATATAATCAATGGGGTCAGGCCGTAGGGATGACGTTGGCGCAGTTTGTACCTTGCCAGTTCAGATGTAAAACCGAAGAGGGGCAATCTGTTCGACTTATTCCGATGTTGCCCGATCAGCTTGATGATAGTCTTTTACAGCGGCTATGGCAGACAGTACAACTAGAACCTGATGAACGCTGTTGGACGTATTTGCCTTATTCTCAAATTCAAAGCATGCAGCAATTGCTTGATTATTTTCAGCAATCCTTTCATTTTGCCGGTTCGATGCATTATGTCATTGAGGTTGGTGATGCCATTGTAGGATGGGTTGCTTTGCTCAATGTACGCCCTGCACATGCTGTCATCGAAATTGGCAATGTCTATTTTTCAAGTTTAATGAAGCAATCAACAGCCGCAACAGAAACCATTTATCTATTGTTAAAAGCATGCTTTGCAGCGGGATATCGACGGGTGGAGTGGAAGTGTGATGACTTGAACACGCCTTCGAAAAATGCTGCCTTACGTTTTGGCTTTCAATTTGAAGGGTTGTTTCGTCAACATGTGATAGTGAAAGGTCGTAATCGTGATACCGCTTGGTTTGCAATGTTAGATCAGGATTGGCCAATGTTGTCTCAAGCATATGCAGCATGGCTCGATACAAACAACTTTGATGAGCAAGGGCAACAAAAAGTTCATTTAAAGGAATTTATGCAGCTTTATTACGCTTGAGGAAAAGCACACTATCAAGGTTTTGAGCTTGTTGGTAAGACCCTTTGTTCAAGTGCAAATTCGATGATGACTTGGCACTGCGCTTGCGAACAGAGGTTTTGATTAGCTCTACGTTTAAACAGTGATTTGACCGTTGATGCATGCAGAAAATAACGAAAAATTTGCGGCTGTGTTGTCGCTATTGGTGAAATTAAATTTTCATCTTTTGCCCTCAGTTGAGCCTTGGATTCTAAAGTCCAAGGCTCAGTGGCATATATAGCAAAATGATTGAGACTGCTTTGCTCGGAGACACTGAGGTCTGTCGCATTTTGGAGCTTGAGTAAAATCTGAAATAAAGTCATCAGGTCGATTCCTTTATCGAAAGGTGCTTTAACCGCGTTTTGAGCCGATGTATTTTACATGCTGTGCTTCTAATCGACAGCATGTATTTAATAGTACATGCTATTCAAATGCACTGACATCACCGACACCACGGCGAATCACTTCAGGGTATTCACCTGCAAGGTTTACAACGCTAGTGGTATTTAAAGTACCAAAACCGCCATCAATCAATACATCTATGCGTTTGCCGATTTGCAGTTCAATTTCGTAAGGATCATCAATCGGTTCTTTTTGGCCCGGTAAAATTAAGGTCGATGTTAATAAAGGCTCACCCAATTCTTTGAGTAATAATTGGCAAATCGGGTTGCTCGGAATACGCAGTCCAATGGTTTTCTTTTTAGGATGCATTAAACGGCGAGGAACTTCACTGGTCGCAGGCAAAATAAAGGTGGTGACAGCAGGGGTGTTATTTTTCAATAGACGATACATGGCATTGTCGACTTTGGCATACGTGGCAATGTCAGATAAATCTGCACAAATAATCGCATATTGATGTTTAGCATCGAGCTGACGAATTTGGGCAATGCGTTCCATGGCATTTTTGTTCCCAATTTGGCAGCCGATGGCATAGGCGGCATCTGTAGGATAAACCACCACATCGCCGGCACGAATCCGTTCAACGGCTTGCGTAATTAAACGGGGCTGAGGATTTTCCGGATGTATTCTTAAATGCAACATGTCGTTTTCCTCTTATTATTAAAGGCTCTTGCCATTATGTCGCGGTCTATTCGCTTTGTGCAATGTGAAATGCAGTCAAATTGTATAATTTAATCAAGCATTTCACGTTGAAATTCATTCGCCTGTAACATTTTGCCAGCACGTGTACAGTGGCAAATGCATTGGATAAAGCGCCAAGCATCGCGTGGAAGTTTGGCTTCACCTTTAAAATAAGCCTGTAATTGTGCATAGACATTATCTTTAAAGCTGCTGCCATCTCCTCCTTCACCAGTGAGGTTATCGAGTGATACACGAAACTTACGTCCAAAGGCTTTGGCAAATAACCATTCGATCGCTTGGGGCTTAATCTCCACTTGTTCAAAGAGGGCTTGTTGCTCTTTGCTGCGACCATCTGGTGCATACCAATAGCCTAAATCAGGAAGTAAACGGCGTTGATCACCAGCAATAGTCCAATGACTAATTTCATGCAAGGCGCTATTGAAATAACCATGAGCAAATTGAATGCGGGCAGGGCCGTTTAAATCGGCAGGAAAGTACTCGGGCTCACAGTCACCTTTCACTAAGCACACATTCAGGTGGGAAAACCAATGATTAAAGTGTAAGATGAGCCAATCGACGTGTTCTGTTTCTGTGGAAAGTTTCTCCCAAGCCGAGAGTTGCACTTGGTCAGTTGAAATGTCAGAATCAAGCGTTGAAATTGTGCTCATAAGTGATGAAACATTCACTTCTGTTTGCGGCTGCAACAGATGCATAACTTAAGTTACCCAAATGGTCTGTCTAAATAAGTACAAAATTGTATCTTAATCTTTGACAGAGTACTGATGAATTTGTAGAATTGCCGCCTTAATTATGTCAGCAAATACCTTTCCGGCACAGATTGAGCCGTTTAAATGGGCTGAACAGGGCTTTAAATGGTCAGGAACACTGCCATTATCTCGCTTTGTTCGTATTGCTCGTGAAGCTGTTGGATCAATTGATGATCAATTGATTAACATAGACTGTAAGCTATCAATGGATGCTTATCATCGCATTGTATGGCTAGATGGTCATGTTGAAACAAATGTTCCAATGGAATGCCAGCGTTGTCTGGATACTGTTGAGATCCCGCTTGTTTCAAGTTTTCATCTAGCTCTTGTAGATGACGAGTCACTGATAGAGCGCTTGGATGAGGATGCTGATTTCATCGTTTTAGGTGAAAGTGAAGCAACAACCAAAGGTTCATATGATGCGCCTGCGACTGCTGATTTACTCTCACTGATAGAGGATGAATTGTTATTGTTGATGCCTTTGTCACCTAAGCATGACGCTTGTGAACATAAGCATCAACCTGCCGCTGAAGAGCTTGTTGAAGAAAAACGGGACAACCCGTTTGATGTTTTGGCAGGTTTGAAGGGTAAACTTAACTAATTTTTGTGTTATACTCTTGAGTATAAGACAATCGAATTTGTTCTGATCCATTTTTTCGATCTTTGTAAGGAGCCATCATGGCCGTTCAGCAAAACCGTAAAAGTCGCTCTCGCCGTGACATGCGCCGTTCACATGACGCTTTAACCGAGAATGCATTAACTGTAGACCAAGCTACTGGCGAGACTCACCGTCGTCACCACGTATCTAAAGATGGTATCTACCGTGGTCGTCAATTATTCGCTAAAGCATCTGCTGAATAATTGGTGATGTATTAAGCGTCAAGCTTAGTAGAAAAAATGGGAGCGTTAAGCTCCCTTTTTTTGTACCGATTTTTTGTTGCATTTGGCAATTACCAAGACAAAAATTAAGTGTTAAATTTCCGTCCCTGAAACAAGCTTACATGGGATTGTGTTGAATAAATGTCCAAATAGCATAAATTCACCAGTCTTGATAAAGGATTTTTTTATGTCTGCTAAACAACTCGAGCAAGCAGCTCAAGCTACTAAAACTGCATTCGTGTTCCCGGGTCAAGGGTCACAGAAAGTCGGCATGCTCGCTGAACTTGCAGAACAGTTTAGTAGTGTGCAAGCAACATTTGCAGAAGCATCAGAAGCGGTTGGCTTTGATCTTTGGCAAATTGCGCAAAGTGGTGAAGGGTTAAACCAAACAGAATTTACTCAACCTGTACTCCTGACTGCCAGTATTGCTTTATGGCGTGTGTGGTTAGAGTTAGGTGGTGTTGCACCGAAATACCTTGCAGGTCACTCATTAGGTGAATACAGCGCCTTGGTTGCTGCAGGTGCGATGAGCCTAGGTGATGCCGTTAAACTGGTGAACCTACGTGGTCAGTTAATGCAAAGTGCTGTACCTGAAGGTCAAGGTGCAATGGCGGCAATTTTGGGTCTAGATGATGCCAAAGTCATTGAACTTTGTGCTCAAGCAGAAGGCCAAGGTTCAGTAGATGCTGCAAACTACAATGCACAAGGTCAAGTTGTCATTGCTGGCGATAAAGCCATGGTTGAAGCGGTTATGGCTGCTGCTAAAGAAAATGGCGGTAAGGCAATCGCACTTCCGGTTTCTGTGCCATCGCATTGTGCATTGATGAAACCTGCTGCTGAACAGTTTGCGACAGCATTGGAACAAACTGCCATTGAGCTGCCTACTATACCTGTAATACAAAATGTAGGCGCTGAAATCGCGACTGATGTAGCGCAATTACGTCAGGCGTTAACTGCACAGTTATACCAATCTGTACAGTGGACAAAGACCATGCAGTATTTGCAAGACCAAGGTATTCAGTACATTGCTGAATGTGGTCCGGGTAATGTCCTTGCGAATCTCGCAAAACGTTTGCCAAATATTGAAAAAGCATTCCCACTCGACACGAAAGGTCGTATGGAAGATGCACTGAATGCCATTTTAGTGGCAGAAGGGAAAATTGCATGACACAAGAACGCAAAGTTGCTTTAGTAACAGGTGCGAGCCGAGGGATTGGAGCAGCAATTGCTCAGCAATTGATTCAAGACGGTTATTTTGTTGTTGGTACTGCAACTTCAGAAGCGGGTGCGGAAAAATTATCTGCTGCTTTTGCTGAAAATGGTGCCGGTAAAGTTCTAGATGTACGTGATGCAACTGCAATTGATGCATTGGTATCAGACATTGAGCAAAACTTTGGTTCTGTATTAGTTTTGGTAAACAATGCAGGTATTACCAAAGATAATTTGTTACTTCGTATGTCAGAAGATGATTGGGATGACATTCTCAACATTCATTTGAAAGCCGTTTATCGACTTTCTAAACGTGTTTTAAAGGGCATGACCAAAGCACGTTTTGGCCGAATTATTAATATTAGTTCTGTGGTTGCACATTTTGCTAACCCAGGGCAAGCAAACTATTCTGCTGCAAAAGCAGGGATTGAGGCCTTTGGTCGCAGCCTTGCAAAAGAGATGGGAAGCCGCCAAATCACTGTAAATGCAGTGGCTCCGGGCTTTATTGCAACAGAAATGACAGAACAGTTAAGCGAAGAAATTCGTAAAAAAATGAGTGATCAAGTGGCTTTAAACCGTTTAGGTGAGCCGCAAGATATCGCAAATGCCGTAAGTTTTCTTGCTTCTGAAAAGGCAAGTTACATTACCGGAACTGTATTACATGTAAATGGTGGTTTATACATGAGCTAAGCGCTCAAGTATAAACTTTCAAAACGATTTAGATTCAATTAAACTAACGGCATTAAAAACGCCACAAGCAATGAGGAGAATTCCTGTGAGCGATATCGAACAACGCGTAAAACAAGCAGTAGCTGAACAACTTGGTCTTAAAGCAGACGAGATCAAAAACGAAGCTTCTTTCATGGATGACTTAGGTGCAGATTCTCTAGACCTAGTTGAATTAGTTATGTCTTTCGAAAACGATTTCGACATCACTATTCCTGATGAAGATTCAAACGAAATCACTACTGTACAATCTGCAATTGACTATGTTTCTAAGAAACTAGGTTAATTTTAGATTTCAGCGATGCTGATTTAAAAAGCCACCATTCGGTGGCTTTTTTTATGCCGAATATTTTGTTTTTACATTAGCTTACGTTTCTGTCACCAACAACAACTCAAAAGCGGTTATTTTTTAGCTATAAGAATAGAGTTTGAACAATAGTTAAATGATTTAAAACAGTAAAAACAACGGAGAAAAATATGGGTCTTTTTGATTTTGTAAAAGGTATTGGTAAAAAAAATACAGCACCTGCAGAGCCTCAGGCAGCGCCAGCAACACCTTCTGAACCATCTGCACAAGAAATTGCCAATAAGTTATTGGGTCATATCAAAGCACTGGGCTTACCCGTAACAGGCTTGTCTGTGAGTTATAACGGGACTTCAGATCTAGCAACAGTGAAAGGTCAGGTACAAAGCCAAGCAGATCGTGAAAAGATTATCTTAGCAGTAGGAAATATTGATCATGTGGCGCAAGTGGATGATCAGTTAACAGTGACGAGTCCTGAGCCTGAGAGTAAGTTCTATACTGTCAAGTCGGGGGATAACCTATCTAAAATCTCTAAAGAATTTTATGGTGATGCAAATCAATACAATAAAATTTTTGAAGCAAACCGTCCTTTGTTAAAAAATGCCGATGACATTTTCCCAGGGCAAGTACTGCGTATTCCTGCATAAGTATTTGCGTTTAAAACAAAAAGCCATCTTGTGATGGCTTTTTTTTGTATGCGTGAATGGTGGAGTTGAATATAATGCGGCTGAAATAATTCAAAATAAGAAATCAATGAAACAAAAAATCATCTTTATTTTCTTGCTGTTGCTTGCAGTTGTTGTGTGTTTTTGTCTTTGGCTGCGGTGGGAGGAGCGTATTGATCCTCGGGTGCTCAAGTGGCAGCAGTCTGAAATTTCTTATCATTCAAATTACACACAAGAGCCGTATTTTAACTTGCTTGGGCTGAATGCTGGAGATCGGTTTTCGGCATTGAATGTTGGGCGCTATCGTTATCATCAAGATTGGGCATTTAGTTTGTTGGGGCAAGAGCATCAGAATGCATTGGGCCAGCCATTGAATGCGAAGCTAACGCGTGAAAAGTGGTCAGAAGAACAGACGAATTTAGTTGCGGAGTTTCAGTAATTGCTGGTCGATGATCCTACGGCGGTTAGTGCATTTGTTGTTGAGCATTGTCTGGTGCTTGGTGCGTTGATACAGCAAGAAAAGGTGCCGTTGCAGCGCTTTAACACATGGTTGCAGCATGCAGACCAATACCGCAGTTTAAGTATGCCGAGTAATTCCACATATCCAGACTTAAGTATTTAAATCAGTTGGCGATCCTTTATCAGATCAATATTGCGTTAAATAAAGAGGATAAGCTGGATGCATATATGGCTGAATATCAAAGATTGCAGCAGATGCTTGAGCGCCCGATCTCATTGGTTGAAAGGATGTTGATTCAAAACTGGCTGGCACGTTATGTTCGAATTATATGTAATGAGCAATTAAAGACTGGACAAGTTGTTTATTTGGAGCCTTTAAGTACTCGTCAGTTGAGTTTGCGCTCAGCAGCGCAATTCGAAGCCTATGGCGTATATGCGGTGTTGAAGCAGGTGCAGCAATCATCGGGCTGGAATACCTCCTTGATGTATTGGTTGTATTTGCCAAATCAAACTGCAAATCAATTGTTTAAGCAATATGAAGAGGCGGCACAGCTATCTGAGCTTTCTTATGATTCGTTTAGGATGCAGGCTGGTCAAAAACAGGGACAGTATTCATCTTGGCATATCAAAAACTATTTGGGCAATACTTTGTCCAATATAGAGGGGGGCTTGGGAGCGCTATGTACTTGCAGGGCACATTTTGAATGCTTGTATTATGATTTTTAATTTGTTGAATAAGGGTGCGACTGATTTAACGCAGTTGAATCAAAATAGCTACGGCCGACGTTTCTTTAAGAAAGAGGGGATGTTGTGTGCTGAAGTACCGTATCCGCGTGAGCAATTTAGAGCACACAATTGGAATATTTTAGATAGCTGTGTGCAGTTGTAGTTTTTGTATATAAACATTTTGATATAGAAATAAAAAAGCCCCAATGAGTAGGGGCTTTTTTACAGTCGTTTAGAAGCTTGGCTTCACTACAACTAAAATGACAACCGCAAATAAAATCAAAGTGGGCATTTCATTAAAATAACGCCAGAATTTATGCGACTTATAATGTGCATTTTCGATAAGCTTTTTACGGTAATAACCACAAACAAAATGATAAATCACCAATAGTCCAACCAATCCAACTTTTAAATAGAACCAAAGCGCTTCATGGTAGTGTCGTGTTGCATCACCCCAATCGACGAGGAAGTGCGCCGTGATCAGTGTAGCAATCATAGCGGGCCACATAATGCCGCGGTATAGCTTACGTTCCATGATTTGAAAGCGCTGATGACTCGTAGCATCATCACTCATAGCGTGGTAGACATAAAGGCGAGGGAGATAGAATAGCGCTGCGAACCAGCAAACAACTGCGATGATATGCAATGCTTTTACCCAGAGGAAAGCATCTGATGGAGCATCCATATATTAACCCTTAAAAGGGCGGTGGGTATGTGCTTTGGCACCGAAGCGCCAAAGCAGCAAACTTTATATTATGCTTCCCATTTTTTGAAAACGAGGCAAGCGTTTACACCGCCAAAACCAAAACTGTTACTCATCACAGTATTCAATTTTGCATCACGTTTTTCAAGTACGATATCAAAAGGTTTTGCACCTTCGTCAAGTTCAGTCACGTTGATATTTGGTGCTATAAAGTCATTTTGCATCATTAAAATAGAGTAAATCGCTTCTTGTACACCTGCAGCACCCAGACTGTGACCGGTCATCGATTTGGTCGAGCTGAGCGGAGGAACTTGTCCTTCACCGAAAGCACGCTCCATCGCTTTAAGTTCAGTGACATCGCCTGCCGGAGTAGATGTACCGTGTGTATTAACATAGTCGATGGTATCTACACCATGTTGTTTAGCTTCTTCTAAAGCCATAAGGATACAACGCGTCGCACCTTCGCCCGATGGTGCAACCATGTCAGCGCCGTCAGAATTTGCTGCATAGCCGACAACTTCAGCCAAAATGTTTGCACCACGTGCTTGAGCATGTTCAAGTGACTCTAGTACAACGAAGCCACCGCCGCCAGCGATCACGAAACCGTCACGGTCAGCAGAGTAAGGGCGGGAAGCAGTTTCAGGAGTGTCATTGTATTTTGAACAAAGTGCGCCCATTGCATCAAATAAAAGACTTTGTGACCAATGGTCTTCTTCACCACCACCGGCAAGCATTAAGTCTTGTTTGCCCAATTGAATCAGGTTGTATGCATAACCAATGGCATCTGCAGATGTTGCACAAGCGCTAGTAATCGTATGTGCAATACCTTGCATTTTAAATGCAACACCCACGTTTGCGGTAATGGTGTTGGTCATGTTACGTGGTACAAAGAATGGACCAACTTTACGTGCACCTTTGGTGTCTAGAAGTTCTTTCATTTCAACAACAGATGCAGTTGAACCACCACCTGAACCACCCGCAATACCGTAACGTGGATTACCACCGATTTGTTCTGCTGTTAAACCTGCATTTTCTACTGCAGCCAAAGCTGAGTTGTATGCATACATTGCGCATACGCCCATAAAGCGTTTTAAGCGGCGGTCAATACCGTCAAAATTTTGTTCTGCAGCCGCACTGACATGACTTTTAAAATTAAGTTCAGCATAACTTGGGTTGAAACGTGTTCCAGAAATCCCGTTTTGCAAAGAATGAGTGACATCTTCTAATGTATTACCAATGCATGAGTTGATGCCCATACCAGTGATTACAACACGTTTCATCTACAGATCCTTTATAGGTAGTGTGTGAGCAAGCTATTGAAAGTATACGAAGGAAACTTTCTAAATAGGCGAACTCATATAATTTGATTGGAATAATGATAGCAGAAAGCTTTTTGAATTCTTATGGCAAATCCTATGCCTATTTTTGACTGAGCTAATTTGCAACGATGCAGCAAAAAACTTAACTTAAAGATACATATTCAAGTTGTGATAAAGTTTGACTACACCTAGTATTTATCAATAATTTAAAGAATAGTTTTAATGAGGTAGTGAATGGTGAAAACGAATAATAAACCAACGGCAGGTCTACTCTCAAACGCCTTTGGAGTGGCTAAAAAGCTCAGTTCTACTGGGGTATCTATCATTAATCATGTCGCACCAGAATCCGTAACTAAGGTCATTCAACCTCAAAAAAATGGTCAAACCTTGGAGGGTCAGTCAAGGCAAGCGGGCGTATTTGATGTAAAAAAATATGATAATCCTCAGCAAATCTTGCGTGAACACGTTCCAAATGTTTCTAGACAATTATTGGGTCGACATTTTAATACTGTAAATAATGTGGCTAATTTTGTTGCTCCTCAATTTAGTGAGAAAATTTCTGATTATTTATTTGATCGACTTAATCATTTTAGTTCGGATATTTCATCTGTAGATGCTGTACTGGATGAAGCTGGGGTACGTGATTTAGAAGAGTTGACACAAGATGTCGATCGTTCGCGTCGTATTAGTCAGGCTCTGGGTGAGCAAAATAAATGGATTGCTTCGATTCAAGGGGCTTTAACAGGTGCGACAGGTGTCATTGGTTCAAGTATTGATATCCCTGCTTCACTGATTATGACTCTGCGAGTGATTTATCAAGTTGGACGTTCTTATGGTTTCGACTTAAGCAAAGAAAGTGACCAAGATATTGTTCAGTTTATTTTTAAACAGGTCGACTTGAGTTTAATTGCAGAAAAACAAACTTTGCTTATGGCAATAAAAGCTCTGAGTAGTACGCTACAAAATAGTGATTTACATCAATTGCAGCAATTGGTGGGTTCAGATACTGATGCAGCAGCATTGAAAAAATATGTACTAGATGAAAATGGTCAGTTTAAGTGGGCATGGCTCAATCAAATGCCAAAAGTTTCATTGTTAAATCAGCTATCACGATTATCTCCTGTGGCGAGTGTTGGTGTAAGTGTGGTGTATAGTCGCCGTTTAGTGGATGAAGTGAATCAGAAGGCACAGCAAGTCTTTTCTAATGCGCGCCAATATATTTTGCAGCATCAGGATATTAGCTTGTCACCTTTACATGCCTATGAGCGTTCTCTTGAGTTGCTTGCTCAAGCAACACCTAAATTACTAGAAGGTATTAAGGCGAAAGATATTGATTTGGCTGAGCCTGTACTAGATCAGACCATAGATGTTACAGGTCATGAGAGTATCCGCGCAGTAAAAGTCATCAAAAAAGCACAAGTTAAAAACTCTGATGCAGCCGAAGTGGAAGTAGAGCAGGAACAAAAAGTCTCAGAAGGTTTGGAGGCACTTGCGGAGAAAGTTGTTGAGCCTCATGCACCCGGGGCTGCGCAAAAACCTGCTTTAGCTGAAAAAGATGAGTTTGATGTGTTGGAATCTGTACAGCAGGAGGATGTCCCAGTGGAAAAAGCTGCACCCAAAACTAAGCCGCGTAAAGCCAAAACAGCAGCCGTAGATAAAGTTACAAAAAAATCAGCAGATTCTTCTGAAAAATAAACTATTTATTTGTGGGTGAAAAATTGCGCAAATCATGATGAATAAATGTTTTCGATGATCGTATATTGTTGACCAATTTTAAGTCTTCGCTTACAATTGCATGCCCTCAAAAAGTAGTATTTTTTGGGGCTTTTTATTAACGGGAGAATTGCCAAATGGCAACAACAAATCAGTTGATCCGTAAGGGTCGTACAACTTTAGTTGAAAAATCTAAAGTTCCTGCGTTGAAGGCTTGTCCACAACGTCGTGGTGTTTGTACACGTGTTTACACAACTACACCTAAAAAACCTAACTCAGCAATGCGTAAAGTTTGCCGTGTTCGCTTAACTTCAGGTTTTGAAGTTTCTAGCTACATCGGTGGTGAAGGCCATAACCTACAAGAGCACAGTGTTGTTCTTATCCGTGGTGGTCGTGTTAAAGATTTACCAGGTGTACGTTACCATACCGTTCGTGGTTCTTTAGACTGTGCTGGTGTTAAAGATCGTAACCAGTCTCGTTCTAAATACGGTGCTAAACGTCCTAAGAAATAATCTGAAAAGATTAACTTCTTAGTTCGTTAGAACTGCAATCCTTTATCGTCTCGCTTGTCTGATTTCTGCATTTTTTGTGAAAATTCCAAGCGACGTATAGTAAGGCCAGCGAAAGCACATGACACTTTGTGCACCTGCTGGAGTAACCTGAAGTGTCATATTTATTAGGTGTATTAAAATGCCAAGACGTCGCGTAGTTGCTGCCCGTGAAATCCTTCCGGATCCTAAGTTCAGCAGCCAAACAATCGCTAAATTCATGAACCACGTAATGCAAGATGGTAAAAAATCTATTGCTGAAAGTATCGTTTACGGTGCTTTAGACCGCGTTCAAGAAAAATCTAAAGTAGACCCAGTTGAATTTTTCGAGACTACTCTTGAAAAAGTTCGTCCTATGGTCGAAGTAAAAGCACGCCGTGTTGGTGGTGCTACATACCAAGTGCCTATGGAAGTACGCCCATCCCGTCGTACTGCCTTGGCTATGCGTTGGTTAGTAGATGCTGCTGCTAAGCGTTCTGAAAAAACTATGGCTTTACGTCTTGCTGGTGAGTTGCTTGATGCAGCTGAAGGTAAAGGCGCAGCGATCAAAAAACGTGAAGATGTGCATCGTATGGCTGAAGCCAACAAAGCCTTCTCTCATTACCGTTTCTAAGCGGATAAAACAGCCCCTATTCAGGAGGGTGACAAATCAGTTGTCACTGTTTTGTCATCGAATCGCTTTAAGTTGCTATGCAGCTTAAAGCGTCCTGTTTTAAACAACAAAATTTAGGAATGCTAGAAATCATGGCTCGTCAAACCCCAATTTCTCGTTATCGTAACATTGGTATCTCTGCGCACATTGATGCTGGTAAAACTACCACTTCTGAACGTATTTTGTTCTATACAGGTGAGAGTCACAAACTTGGTGAAACTCACGAAGGTTCTGCAACTACAGACTGGATGGAACAAGAGCAAGAACGTGGTATTACTATTACCTCAGCGGCAGTAACATGCTTCTGGAAAGGGATGGGTAACCAATTCGAACAGCACCGTATTAATGTAATTGATACCCCAGGACACGTAGACTTCACTATTGAAGTTGAACGTTCTATGCGTGTTCTTGACGGTGCATGCATGGTTTACTGTGCTGTAGGTGGTGTACAACCTCAGTCTGAAACTGTATGGCGTCAAGCAAATAAATATAAAGTTCCACGTATTGCATTCGTGAACAAAATGGACCGTACTGGTGCGAACTTCTTCCGTGCTGTTGAACAAGTTAAAACACGTCTTGGTGGTAATCCAGTGCCAATCGTTGTTCCAATCGGTGCAGAAGAAAACTTCCAGGGTGTTGTTGACCTAATCGAAATGAAAGCGATTATCTGGGACGAAGCGTCTCAAGGTATGAAGTTTGAATATGGCGAAATCCCTGCTGAATTAGTTGATACTGCTAACGAATGGCGTACTAACATGGTTGAAGCTGCTGCGGAAGCATCAGAAGAACTCATGGACAAGTACCTTGAAGAAGGTGAGTTAACTAAAGAAGAAATCGTTTCAGGTTTACGTGCACGTACATTGTTGAATGAAATTCAACCAATGCTTTGTGGTTCAGCGTTCAAAAACAAAGGTGTTCAACGTATGTTGGATGCTGTAATTGAATTCTTACCTGCGCCGACTGATGTCGAGGCGATTAAAGGTATCCTTGACGACAAAGACGAAACTGAAGGTTCTCGTGAAGCGTCTGATGATGCTCCGTTCTCGGCGCTTGCGTTCAAAATCATGAACGACAAATTTGTAGGTAACTTAACATTCGTACGTGTTTACTCTGGTGTGCTTAAAGCAGGTAGCCCTTGCTATAACCCAGTTAAAATGAAGCGCGAACGTGTTGGCCGTATCGTACAGATGCACGCAAATGACCGTCACGATATTGAAGAAATTCGTGCGGGTGATATCGCAGCATGTGTAGGTCTTAAAGATACTACGACTGGTGATACATTATGTGATGAAAATAATGTAATTACACTAGAGCGTATGGAATTCCCAGAGCCAGTAATTGCGCTTGCGGTTGAGCCTAAAACTAAAGCAGACCAAGAAAAAATGTCAGTTGCTTTAGGTCGTTTGGCGAAAGAAGACCCTTCATTCCGCGTACGTACTGACGAAGAATCTGGTCAAACAATTATTGCTGGTATGGGTGAGCTTCACCTTGACATTATTGTTGACCGTATGAAGCGTGAATTCAACGTTGAAGCGAACATTGGTAAACCAATGGTTGCGTATCGTGAAACTATTAAAAAGTCAGTTGAACAAGAAGGTAAGTTCGTACGTCAAACTGGTGGTAAAGGTAAGTTTGGTCACGTATACGTACGTTTAGAACCACTTGCTGAAGATGCTGGTAAAGACTACGAGTTCGCTGAAGAAGTTGTTGGTGGTGTAGTACCTAAAGAATTCTTCGGTGCGGTTGACAAAGGTATCCAAGAACGTATGAAGAATGGTGTCCTAGCTGGTTATCCAGTTGTTGGCATCAAAGCGACATTGTTCGATGGTTCTTACCATGACGTCGACTCTGACGAATTATCGTTCAAAATGGCTGGTTCTTACGCATTCCGTGACGGTTTCATGAAAGCAGATCCTGTTCTTCTTGAGCCTATCATGAAAGTTGAAGTAGAAACTCCAGAAGACTACATGGGCGATATCATGGGTGACTTAAACCGTCGTCGTGGTCTTGTTCAAGGTATGGACGATTTACCTGGTGGTACTAAAGCTATCCGTGCAGAAGTTCCACTTTCTGAGATGTTTGGTTACGCAACTCATATGCGTTCTATGTCTCAAGGTCGTGCGACTTATTCTATGGAGTTCGCTAAATACGCTGAAACACCACGTAACGTGGCTGAAGGCATCATCGCTAAGTTCCAATCTGGCGGTAAAAAAGGTGACGACGAGTAATCTTTCGATTACTATAAGCCCAAACTAATTCATAGTTAAAAACCAAATGCTCATGCAGTATCCCTGCATGAGTAGTTTAAAAAGGAAGATCTCATGGCTAAGGCTAAGTTCGAACGTAATAAGCCACACGTTAACGTGGGTACAATTGGTCACGTCGACCACGGTAAAACTACTTTAACAGCTGCAATTGCAACTGTATGTGCAAAAAAATTCGGTGGTGAAGCGAAAGATTACGCTGCAATCGACTCTGCACCAGAAGAAAAAGCACGTGGTATTACAATTAATACTTCACACGTAGAATACGATTCTCCAATCCGTCACTACG
>NZ_VOZP01000016.1:0-75824 GCF_013419735.1 Acinetobacter sp. YH12064 | reverse complement strand
ATGGAAAAAATGGTCCGGCTATCATTGCCGAAGTTTGGTCGAAACTAAGATGCATTGCATCAAATTATTGGGGGATAAACTCAGTGCAAGAAAATTTGATAGCCAAGTCAATGAAATTCATACACGTATAGCCGTGTTAAATAAATTTACCGAGTTAGGTCAACCACATACCCAAGTTATGCCTTAAATTTGAGTAGATATGGGCAATCTTAATTTTTACATCTTTGTGCAACAAAGCCCAACGGGTGTGCCTACAGTCATTGCTGGAAAAATACTGGTGGATTAGTAATTTGGGCAAATCAATTTGCATTACAACAAACATCATCTAGAGCAATTAATAGTAGCACCTCTGATGATAAGAAGCAGGATAAATAAAATGTTAACAATTCTAGTTGAAGTAATTTTATCATTTTTTATATCCAATTATGAATCTGAAAATTATCCTTATCTAGCAGGTTTTATAAAGGGAATAGTTTTAGGTATATCAGCTTTCCTCTTGGGGATGTTGATTGATGTTATTAATGATAAAGTTATGGAAACACATTTGATAATATTATATTTCATTACTTGCATTGGTATAGGAATAATAGGAGGGCTATTTTTTATGTTTTTTACTTGGTTCACTAAAAAATAATACTAATAACATAAACGCTTGGTGTGACGGTTTTAAAAGCATAAAGGAACCGATTAACTGCACAAAAGACATAAATTTGATCTACAGTTACTTGTAAAAATAGAGCTAAACTTTAGCTGATTCCTTTTATCACTGTGACCAAATTGGAACACCGCAGACTTTAACAAATGAGTTAGGTGAATGTATATGGGAAATTAAGCAAGATACATGGGGCACAGCTTTAGAGATTAAGACTAGTGACAATTTATTAGAGCAAACAAGTATTCGCTTCCAAGGACAGTATTATGATGGAGAGACTGGCTTACATTATAACCGTTGCCGTTATTATGAGCCTGAGAAATTTTAAAGCACTACTTTAAAATTACGAAAGGCAAGGTATGTAAGTAAAGACCCTATAGGATTGTTTGGTGGTTTAAATAATTCGTATGTAAAAGACCCGAATCAATGGGTTGATCCGATGGGGTTATGGTCGGCTACTAATGAAAAAATTGAAGAATTAGCAGATAAATAAAGTATTTCTTCGTTTGCTAAGTAGATTGCCCGAAGTACCAAGAAAAATAGGCTATCATGCAATAGATTTAGGTGGACAAGGTTTATTTAGATTAAAGGAAATGTTATGAAATATTTTTTTATATTTTTAATGAGTAGGTTTACTTTTATATCTGCTTGACATCAATCAAAAAAAATAACTGTTAATGTAAATAACCTGAGTTTGTTAAACAATAAGCAGAAAGTGGTTGCCTATATTGGAATTGAGATGGGTGGCGGTAGCCCAAGAATTGATATGTCGGAAGGTGTAACTTCAAGTCAGCGTATTTATCAAATTGAATTTTTAAATAAGGCTAATAGAAAATGATTATTTCAAAACTAAGTCTATTATTAATGAGTATTTTTATATTAGTATCTTGTATAAATACAAAAGTTACTAAAGAAGGGGAATACTTTAAAACAATTAATTATAAATTCTTTAAATATTTTAAAACCAATGAAGAAGTCTTAATAGATAAAATTGATAATAAATATTCAGTGATTCAAATAAATAAGTCTGACCTTTCTTTAAGTGATTTTACACAAATTGATAATAAATTAAAAAAAGATGGGTGGAGAATAATATCAGCTAAAAATAATTTTTTTGAATATTGTTTTGGTGAGAAGATTTATTTGGGTGCACTATTTCCAGAAAAAGAAAAATATAGAAATTTTGCAGGTAATGAGGTTTTACCATTTAATCAAAAAAAATGGCTAGTCATTTTGTCTTATAGTGAAGGAAAAGTAAATTATTGCCGCAATGATGAATTGGAAAATATAGAGTTGGAGTATTTGTGATAACTTATTTATAATTTTTTTAATAGGTTTATTTGACTTTATTAATTACATAAAAATTTTAAAGATAGGTTATCCATGAGTTAATCTTATTCAAGTATTAACTTGGGTATGAGGTCGGTCTAATTCTGTGTATTTGTTTAACATGGCTATAAGTGTATGGATTTCATTAGGATGACTGGGCTTTGTTGCATAAATATGTAAGCATCTGATTTAAATAAATTTAATTTTGGATCAAAAAATAATCAAAACTTTTAAAATCATATAGTTATGAAATCTTTGTGCAACAAAGCCTTTTGATAGCGAACTTGAGAATTGGTGTAGTAAATCAGCTTTTGGTTTAGATAAAAGTAAATTTAAGAATATATTGGAGGAGGATAAGGCATTTAGTGAGGCCTTACAGAGTATATAAATGATTAATGCAAAAAAAATTGTGGGTAAAATAGAAGGCCTTAAATGTGAATACTCTGTTATACAGCCTTTTAAAAATATTGGTAAACGAGTCGCAACTACAGCTCTGCTAGGAGTGTTGACAGAAAGTACTTCACTCTTAAGTGCAGCCCCAATATTAATTCTCGCTTCAAAAGGTAGGAGAGCAAAAAATTTTACTTTTAAAATAGATGGGATTGATGTTATTGGGCAATTTACTACAGTAAAATTTAATGAAGGGGATCAAGTTGTTATCATTATTAGTGAAGAGCAAGATAAAGGGGTTTATTTAGCTTATGCAGTGTTAATACCAAATAAAGGGATTCTTCATATGTTGTATGATTCTGGGCGTTCATTTAAAAAGCATTGTTTACATTTACTTAAATGGGCAATAGTACTAAGCATATTTTCATGCATTTTTTTTACTATCATTGCTTTGGTAGGTTATTCAAATGCTGATAATGAAAAAGATATCGTAGACTTTAAAAATCAATTAATAATTTCTTATTTAGTGTCATTTATATTTTCGTTTGGTCTACTATTTAGCTTTTTAATTGGTAAAGATAATGTAGGTTTTTTAGGTCGATACAGTGAGAAAATTTTTGAAATATTAGAGTTTGAACAACCTAAAAATCAAAATCTTTTTAACTCATATCTGATCGATGAAGAAGGTTTACATGTCAGTGTTTTAGATTATAGAAAAAGTTTGATTGGTAAAGATTCCTATCCAAAGGATTATTTTGACAATGAAAATGATAAAAATTGAAGGTCGTATTAATAAACTAGAAGTAGAAGACTCTAAAATTTTGCCCATTGGTAATTTAGGTAAACATGCTGCTAATACTGCGTTAATTGGTACATTGGCTGGAAGTACCACCTTAATGAGTAATGCACCAATTATGGCGTTAGCTGCAAAAGGTAGAGACGGAAAGACTTTTAGAGGTGAGGTTAACGGAATTCGCGTTGTTGGTCAGTTCACTGGTGTAAAGTTTAAAAATAATACACCTTTAATCATGGTCATAAGTGAAGAGCAAGAGGAAGGATACCATTTTGTATATGCAGCTTTAGATCCTAAAAAGGGGCTTTTACACATGCCATATGAAATGGGGCGCTCTAAAAATAAAACTTATTTAACATCAATAAAATATGCAATTATTTTCTCATTAGTAATGATTATTCTTGCTAGTGCAATAGCTATTATGCAATATTTTAGCGGCGATTTTACAATAGATGAAATTAAGTTGAATCTAATGATTTTTTATCCTATTGGTATTTTATTTTCATTTTTCCTAATGTTTTGTTTTTTATTGGGTAAAAATAACTTGAGAGAGTTAGCACAAGTTTCAGAAAATGTATTTGAAATGCTCAATTTTTCAGATATAAAAGAACAAGACTTATATAAATCTAGGCTTATAGATAGTGAAGGCTTTTACCCGAGTGTGATGAAATATAGAGATGTTTTGATAGGAAAAGACCCTTTTCCTGAAGACTATTTTGACAAGAAAAATGAAAAAAATTGAAGGCAAGCTGCAAAATATTGAAATCGTACATTCTAAGATTCTGATATCTTGAATTTAAAAAAGCCCCTCAGGGCTTTTTTTTTACATCTAGACTTATGGCAACTGCTGAATCGGGCTACCACCCAAGCCTGCATTAAAGTCACATAAGCATTGTATTGACTCACCTGATTTTAGACAGATACAAATAGCAGAAGGGTTAGAGAAGCCAGAGAGTTATTTGGTGCAAGCACCCAAACCAATCGAAGAGTTAGATTTGGATATGTATAGTCACAAAGATGTTGATAAAACTCGGATGGCATAAGCCATCCGATGTTGGAAAATTTAAATTTATTGCTTAGGAAAAGGTTTTGGTGAATTTGAAGCACAGCGTACAGAAGTAGAGCTGTTGGGATTTAAATATTTGATACCATCTAAATCATTTTTATCAAACTGAGGGTTTGGTTCCATTCCATCTCTATAAATAGTGGTTACTGAACCTCCTATTGCTAAACTTTGTGCTGCTCCTTCTTGACGTGTACTCCTTACGGATTTTAATTTACCCGACTTGGGACCCTGTGGATTGAGCTCAGGTGAATTTTTATAATACTGTGGATCAAACCAATCGGACATCCATTCATAGTTATCGGTTGCCATATCGTAAAAACCTAAAGGTGTTGGTGGAAATTTACCTAGTTTTGCCACCTTAATACCATCAGCATCAGATATAGATTGGCTATATTCACGTCTTTGTTCATCACTCCAAACATTACGCCCCGTTTCATAATTGCCATTGTCTGTAGGGTATATGACATACTGTCCTTTATTTCGGGCAGCATATTCCCACTGTGCTTCAGTTGGTAAATTCATAGGGATGCCGACTTGTTTCCCTAACCATTGACAATAATCTGATGCCTGTTGCCAACTGATCCCTGCTGGCGCCATTGGTTGACGAGCTATTTTTGCAATTTCTTGCATACTGATACGAGGTAATCCTAAACTGTCTGTATAAATATCAAAATCATCGAATGTGGTTTTATATGCATTTAGACTAAAGCTATCAAGGGTCACTTTATGTGCAGGCATGGCAGCATAAAGTCCAACAATAGGCAGTTTATCTTTACGTGTGAGTGGGCCGAAGTCCCCCATCATAAAGGTGCCACCATCCACAAAAATCATATTTTTTTTGGTTTTTTCAACCAATTTTTGAATTTTGGATTGTAGCTCAGGAGAAGCACTATTTTGATTAGTAGAAGGAGTTTGTGGCTCATTCGCACTTTTTGCACAAGCACTTAAAGCAAAAGTAGATAATAAAATAAGAGCTAGGTTTTGATTAATCATATTCTTAAAAATTATAGAGTTGTTAAAATATTGCCAAAAAATAAAGCAAATACAATCAAGGGATAAAGAAAATTTAATATCTCAAAAAGTAAGTTTTTATATTTATTGAGTCAACTCTAAATAGGGCTACCAGCTAAGGTTTACATCAAGGTCATGCAAGCATTATCTTAATTTTACATAACCCGAAGCAAGGTAAATTAATCAATGGGTGATAATACACTGGACAACTCGTACAGCCTCTTTGTTTGATATGACAATTTGCATGAATGGTTTAGATGTAGAAATTAACCGTTTTGTAACACGAAAAAATGCCATTATTAATATATTTAAAACCTGTATCTCGACTCGGGAATGAATGAATGAATGTCATTTAACATGTGCATCCTCGTGCTGAAACCCAGTCCAAAAGTAATATGCAAAAAATTGAAGGGGATATTATTCGCTTTTTAAACTATGGTGAAGATGCCAGTATTGCTGAAGATATTATTATTGCGCTCAATTCGCGGCAAGACTACGCAGGTGGTCGAGAGAACCAATGGTTAAAAGATTTCCTGAAATATCGTAAACAGGCAAAAAAGATACAAGGTTACCCTTTGAATCATTTAATTGTAAAAAATCAAGATGATATGCAATTTAAACAGTTAGATTATATGGGTGGTTATGCAGACAATACTGCTATTTTAGCATCAAATTTAGATATTCTAGCGCCATTTGAAGATCAGGAAATACAACTCTATCAAACATGATAGAGTTGTATTGGGGAGACTACATAATTTTTTTAGTTTGGTTTACTACACAGCGTACAGAGTTGTCAAAGTTTGGATTGATTACTCCCTTAAATCTTTCAGGGAAATCTACTGGTTGAATAGGGTGAGTATGACTACGCCGTACGGTTAAACCCTCTCCCATCTGCAAGGTTTGTCCATCTAAAGGTTTAGCACTACGTAGTACTTTTTCGGCACCTGTTTTAGGGCCTTGCGGGTTTTTTTCTGGGGAGTGTTGATAGTAATCTGCTGCATACCAGTCGAGCATCCATTCGTAATTGTCTGTCGTTAAATCATAAAAACCTAGAGCTGAAGGTGGGTATTGTCCTACTTCAGAGATAAGTGACTTAGGTGCTTTATATTTTTTACGTAACTGTATACGTTGCTCAAAACTCCATACATTTACACCATTCTCAATTTTTCCTGTATTGGTTGGAAAATGAATTTTTTGACCTCTATTACGAGCAGCATATTCCCACTGGGCTTCGGTCGGGAGGTCTATGTCAAGTTTGAGTTGTTTTCCTAACCATTGGCAATAATTTCGTCCCTCTTGCCAAGAAACACCAGCAGACGAGTTAGGATATCTTGCTTTTGAAGATAAGGATTCAGTTGAGACCACTTTAGGCGTATTGGTTGCAGCGCTGTATATGTCTAAATCTGCATAAGTGGCTTTATAAGCAGACATGCTAAAGCTATCTAGAGTTACTTTGTGAACAGGTTTGCTATCAATTTTACTGTCATAATGATCAAAATCTCCCATCATAAAAGTACCACCTTCCACAAAAATCATATTATTCTTGGTTTTTTCTAGCAATTTTTGAATTTTGGATTGTAGCTCAGGAGAAGCACTTTTTTGATTAGTAGAAGGAGTTTGTGGCTCATTCGCACTTTTTGCACAAGCACTTAAAGCAAAAGTAGATAATAAAATAAGAGCTAGGTTTTGATTAATCATATTCTTAAAAATTATAGAGTTGTTAAAATAAAGCAAATACAATCAAAGGATAAAGAAAATTTAATATCTCAAAAAGAGAGTTTTTGTTATTTATTGAGCCACTCTGAATAGGTCTAACAGCTTAAGTTTACATCAAGGTCATGCAAGCATTATCTCAAACTCGACTTAACTCGAAACCAAGGGGATATTGATCTATAGGGGGATTACACTGGACAACTCGAACTGCTTGTTTGTTTGATATGACAATTAGCATGAGTGGTTTGGACGTAAAGATCAAGTATTTTGTAACATGTAAAAATGCCATTATTAATATATTTAAAACATGTGTCTCGACTCGGGAATGAATGAATGTCATTTAACGTATGCATTATTTGAAAATCAGGAAATACAACTCCATCAAACTTGATATAGCTGTATTGGGTGAGACTACATAATTTTTTTAGTTTGGTTTACTACACAGCGGACAGAGTTGTCAAAGTTTGGATTAATTACCCCTTTAAATCTTTCAGGAAAATCTATTGGTTGTACTGGGTGAGTATGACTATGCCGTACGGTTAAGCGCTCTCCAATTTGTAGTGTTTGGCCATCTAGAGGTTTAGCCCTACGTAAGGCATGGTTACAGGAGTGAATTTACAAACGGGGACTAATTTTATTGGAGTAATTGCGGCAACATTTGGCAACGTTGCCGATGTGTTAGACCGTCAGCTTCAAATGAAAATATTGCAGGTTGGTGAATCAGCAAAATTAAGATATTTAAAAAGGTTGGACCACGAGAATCGCTCGCTTTGGTTTATATGGTGGTGCTACCATTTTTGCTGCTTTAGAATTTAAAAATGCTTGGATTTCTTTTAATCGAAATAATAAAACTAGCAAGATTTTTGATGGAGCATTTGGAATCTCGCTAATAGCTTCAACTTATCTTTTACGTAGAGGTACAACGTTTATGTCAGCTCGTTTACTGGGTTAGGAGCGACTGGATGGGGAGTTGCTTTAATTATAGTAGGTTTTGGAGTGGATTATTATGCTGATTATAATCGAAGACAACAGCTTAGAAAGTGGTTAAAAGAAAGCACTTGGGGGACATCAAATGCAGGATTATCTTTAGATAACTTAGAGAAAAATTATATCTTAGCTGTCGAAGAAGTAAGTGGTACGGATTACAAGTGGTAAAACTATATATGGAGGTTTCTTATGAGCGGTAACTATGGTTATGAGAATCAGAATTTAATACTAGGGTTAAAAATTAATCATGAAAGACCAAAGATATTAACTTATATTAATGAACGAGGATTAATTAACTATAATTTAGATCCTAAAAAAAAATTAAAAAATAAGTTGATTCCATATTTTAATATTCAGCAAGTTAACGATGATTATCTAATTTGTAATGATGCTTGGGATGAGATCAGGGGGTTGCCAACCATGTTCTCTTTATGGTTTAGCTTTTTAATGATGATAGGGCTTATAATTCTATTAATAGGCTTTCCTGGCTTTTTATCTGAATCAGGTTTTTCATTGATATCCTTAATTGGAATTATTTTTTTGTTGGGAGGTATATTTTTCTTTTTTAAAATATTTAATATTTCATTTGGTCGTGAGTTATTTGGTTATACGTATTACCCTTTGATTTTTAACCGTAAAAATCAAGAATTACACTATTTTGAACCTTACCAAAAAAATTGGATTTCAGCTCCATGGAGTGATTATCATTTTTCTATAAATATTAATGAAAATCATGAATACGCTGTGAATGCTTCACTGATTGATCAAAATGAGATCATTCAACAAGTGGTCGTCTTTCCATTTAGATTTCGTAGCTTAAGTTTGGTTGAAGGTCATTGGGAGTTTTTTAGACGCTATATGGCGGGTGAAGACATAGAAAAATTAAAAAATAATATTCATTACTATGCTCCGAATGTTATTTACCGTAAAGAGATAGCAAGTGAAACTTGGTTTAAACTTAAACTACTAAGATTTTCAGAGCGATATTATTTAACAGATCAAGTAAAATTACCTTCTGGCTTCAATTTAAATCTTTTGATTTTTGGTATTCCTCAATTCTTAATTAGAAGGCTTTGTGTGAGAACATCTAAAATCCCTCAAGTCCCTCGAGAATGGATCAATTAAATTTTCAATGATATTTTTAATCCATAGTTTTATTTAGCAAAGCTATTTAATTATGAGTATTGATAAAAGCCCTTTCGGGCTTTTTATAAAGAACTTAAGGCGACTGCTGAATCGGACTGCTACTGAAAAAGATCCTGGATTAGAAAATCACCCATCTGGTGCAGATTAAAGGTTAGGTTAAGAGTATGAAAGAAATTGGATTGATATTATTTTGTACGATAATGTGTCTATTTTTTGCCGCTTGTACTAAAGAAAGTAATTTTCAAAAAGGTACACATGTAGATAATAAAAGTTCAGAGCAGTTGTATGTTGAAGCTGGTGATTACTACCTAGGTCTTAATGGTAAGGAAAAAAATTATAAAAAAGCTTTTTCATTACTGATGCAGTCAGCTGAGCTAGGCCATTCAAAAGCTCAAACTGAAGTTGCTCGTATGTATTATGATGGGGTAGGGGTGAATCAAAATTATGAAAAAGCATTTTATTGGTTTGAAAAAGCAGCGAAGAAAAATGATGAAATAGGTTTGTATAACCTCGGAGTTATGTATAAAGAAGGTAAGTACGTAAAGCAGGATGATGTACAAGCATTAAAATATTTTGAGGAGTCGTCAAAAAAAGGACTTTCAGAAGCTCAGTTTACTTTAGGAACCATGTATTATCAGGGGGATGGGGTAAAAGAAGATGAGCAAAAAGGGATTCAACTGTATGCCCAAGCAGCCAAACAAGGGCATAAGGAAGCTAAATTTAATTTAGGTAATTATTATTTGAAGAATGAAGACTTAACTCAAGCAAAAAAAATATATGAAGAATTGGCAAATGAAAATTATGGGATGGCTCAATATAATCTAGGTTATATCTATTTAAGTCATTTCAATGATGAAGAAAAAGCGAAACATTGGTTCAAACTTGCAAATTTCAATGGCGTGAAAGAAGCTAAAGTGGCACTTGACGAGTTAGGTGAAACTTGAATTTAATTTTAGGAATTAAAATAAATTAGACTTCTTTCATAATTCATTTTTTGCTCAGCTCTAAATTATAGATTCCCGCAATTAAATTGAATCTTAAGCCCAGTCTTTTTCCTCGATTACGATATCGCTCGGCAAGGATTTTGAAAGTTTTTAAACTACCAAATACATGCTCAACCCCAATTCTTCTTTTGTTGATTTCTTGATTATAGATTTTTAGTTCAGGATCCAATTTACAGCGCTTTTTTGCTTTTAATGGCGACAAGCTATTTGGATACATTGCATAAATCCCTTGATAGCCTTTATCTGCAAGGATAAAGGCACCTGCCGGAATCTGATGTAAGTTTTGTTTGAAGAGTTCGAAATCATGTACAGCACCACGATCAGTGCATAAACTCAGAATTTGCTGAGCTCTATAATGAATGATGGCCTGGACTTTGAAAGTATGTGCCTTCTTTTTGCCACTATAGCTTTTCTTCTGTTTTTTTAGGTCTTTGTATTGGAATTTCTGTGGCATCAACAATCACCACGTTCCAGTCGATGCCTTCGCCCTCAGGCAAATGCTTCGGTAAATTAAATAAATTGGACTTGATCAGGCAGTCCTCTACATGACGGACAATTCTTGAAGCAGTCGGCTCTGACACACCATAACTTGTTGCAACATGGAACAAGGTTCGGTATTCGCGCCAATAACTTAAGCACAGAAGGATTTGATCTTCTATGCTCAATTTAGTTGGTCTACCTTTAGCAGGAACATGCATTTTCAGTTGTTCAACCATTAAATCAAAGGTTGACCATGATATGCCGGTGTATCGCTTAAACTGTGTTTCAGAAAGCTTCTTTGAATCGATATATTTCATCCGCAGATTATGCATGAATATTTAAAATTCTTCGGTACAAATAATCAGCAAGAGACTGTTCGTTTTTTGATTTATGAAAGAGGCTTATTGAATAAAAAAGGCCCCCTCAGGGCTTTTTTTATTATAAATTAAGGTAATTATGGAAATAGCACTACACTTAATCCCAGCATTAACGTTGCATAATCATTGTATTAGCTTTTTATTTATTGATTTAAAATTAAAGCATAAAAATAGTGTATTAAATCTGTAAACCACAGAGTTTCGTACCGTTAACTGCAGACAGGTTATAAAGGTTTTATCAAGCATTTAAAAATCCCTTACTATGCTCAATTTCAGCATGAAGAATATCGTTTTATAATGATCCAATATGGAAAACGGAAACACGAAAAAATAAAGCTGAATTGGAGCGGGTGCTTTTTTATCACTGTGACCAAGTTGGTACTCAACAGACATTAAGTAATGAGCATGGAGAATGTGTTTGGGAAATCGCTTTAAATACTTGGGGCAAAACGCAAGAAATTAAAGTACAACATCCAGATAATCCTTTGGAGCATAGTCATATCCGCTTCCAAGGACAATATTATGATGAAGAAACAGGATTACACTATAACCGTTACAGATATTATGAGCCGTTTAGTGCACGTTATATAAGTAAGGATCCAATTGGATTAATTGGAGATATTAATGAATATAAATATGTAAATAATCCAAATCAAGTGGTTGATGTATTAGGTTTAGCACCATGGGCTAAAGTGGGTCCGAAACCATAAAGTTGATCTGAAACAATATTGAGACACTTAAGTCTGAGTTCTTCAGGAAGTTTAGAATTGCTGATTTGGCCACGACCTGCATGGGCTAATGCAGCGGGACCTTGAGCTTTGTATTTCTGCAGTAATCGTCTGATCTGACGTTCTGAGATATGAAGTAGCTGAGCAGTCTGGGATTGAGTTATACGTTGATCACAGATTTCTTGCAAGACCGACAATCGTTTAAGTTCTTTATCCGACATAGACACCAACATATCAAACCGTCCGCTAAGGAAATTGCAAAAGCGCATATTCTAAAAGCGGACATTTTTACTTTGGAGAAACCGGACATTTCTATTTTGGGCTTACAATTTAATTTCGTATAATATAGATTATGTTAAATATAATACACCATCCATTAACTTCATATTTGTACTTATATTACATAATATCAATAACTTATACAAATAAAACTCCTAAGCAAAAATATGATATGTTGACCTAAATTGTAGTTCATTAAGTTCACACTATGTTTGAAGTTAAAAGTATTCATTTAGAACAAAAGATATCTAATGAGAACGAAATTAAATTATTGTTTGATACTGAATCAACATTTCCATGCTTATACCCATTATTATTTAGCTTGAAAGGGCTTTGTTGCACAAAGATTTAAAAGACAACACTCTGCTCATTTGAACAGAATTTAAGTGATAACTTGGGTAAGTGGTCGACCTAATTCCGTAAATCTGTTGAGGACTGCTACACGTGTATGTATCTCATTCACTTGGCTATCAAAACTCCTTGTACTGAGTTTATCTCCTAATAATTTAATGCAGTACATCTTAGTTTCAACCAAACTTCGCCGATGATAGCCTGACCATTTTTTCCATAGTGTCCTGCCTAAACGTTTAATTGTTCGAAGTAATTCATTTCGCTCTAGCGAGCTACTCTTTGTATCTTTCCATGATTTCGCATTTTTTCTAGGTGGAATCACCGCATGCCCTTGCCGATCTGAAATGACCTGACGACATTGCTTGGTGTCATAAGCTCCATCGGTATAAACAGAGTCAATCTGCTCATCTTGTGGAATCTGATTAAGTAAATCACCAAGCACCTGTGAATCACTGACATTATTGGTTGTAAGCTGAACTGCTCATATTTGTAGGGTTTTAGCATCTATACCAATATGAAGTTTACGCCATTGGCGACGATATTCAGGTCCATGTTTCTTGCGTTTCCATTCGCCCTCACCTAGAAACTTCATGCCTGTAGAGTCCATGAGTAGATGCAGCCCATCGCTACTTTTTTGATAACCAATTGTAATATCGATATGCCTTTGTCTTCTGCACAGTGTGGAATAATCTGGCGCTGTCCAATCTAATCCACAAAGCTTAATCAGACTTTAGACAAATCCAGTAACCATACGTAAAGACAGACGGAATAAGGATTTAATCATCAGAATAGGTTTGAAATTTTCATCAACATACTTTTGCCTTTTAATATCATCTTCTGTTATTTCAAGTGCATAATTTTGTGCCATTTCAAAAATTCTATTTTTATATCCTCCTTCTCTCCTCCATTTTTCTAACCATTGCCCTAAAAAATTTATCAGCAAATCCGCCATCTTGAATCAGCATCTGGGTCAAATCTGCACATTTTTGTTTAATGGTATCTTCTAGCAAAACATCTACACTTTGCATGGAGTCTGCTAAACATTGAATTTCCGCCGCGCGTTGAACAGTCCACAGTAGAAAGAATGCTTTTTCAATACTATTTTCACCGACAGCAACACCATGATTTCTCAGGACCAAAATATGTTTTTGTCCTAAGCTCTGGATCATCCGCTGTTTTTCATCTTCAAATAACGTGATCCCTTCAAAAGTATGATAAGCCACGCGTCCAAATAATTGAGCGCCATAAAAATTATCGTTTTTAAACCCTTGTTGTTTCTGTGCAATTGCGCTGATTGGCGTAGTATGCGTATGGATTAAACAGCGAATATCATGTCGCGCCCCATGTACCGCGCTGTGCAAAGCAAAGCCAGCAGGATTGGCATCATATTCAGAGGGCGTTACTTTATTCCCAGACAAATCTACCTTAAGTAAGTTTTCAGGGGTTATTTCTGTGTAATTGAGACCAAAAGGGTTCACCAAATAATAGTGTTCATTGCCCGGTAAGCGAGCTGAAACATGATTAAAAATTGTCTCGGTCCAGCCAAAAAAATCAATCAAATGGTAACATTGGGCCAGCTTTACCCGTAAATCCCATTCTTCCTGACTGACATCCATTGGCTTTTGAAAATTATTATTCATGTTGAAGATCCCTCATTTTTTATCGACTGAGCACTTAAAAAATGGCTTAGTTCATAAATTATTTTTGTCACAGGCAACTCGCAGCCGTAGCGCTCAGCTAACTCAAACACTGCATCGGCAATATTTGCCAATTCCAGTGTTTTCTTGTCTTGGTAGTCATACCACATCGATGTATAAATTGAGCCCATTTCTGCACCCAGCTGCATAAAGGTATTTGGATCAATTGAAATCCGCGCACTGTAGCAAGCGGCTACACTTCTGACTTCCTGAGTAATGGATTTGGAAATTGGACTTAAATAAGTATTTGAGTAGATTTGCTCTAAAGTCGTATTGGCGACCACAGACAATGGATTTGAACTGAGGTTGGCAATCACTTTCGTCCAGATTTGATCGCGAATATTTTCGACTGGCCGTGCTTCAATGCCACTATTTTCAAATAAGTTCACCAAATCTTGTAGCCGATCTGACATTTGATGATTCGGCTCCCCAAAAATCAGCAAATGCGGATTTGTAGATTTGACCTGCCCCAGCCCCTGCAATTGTGCCGTGATAAATACTACGGCACCAATCAAGTGTTGCAGAGGAAAATTTTCAGTCAGGGTATTGTGCGGGTCTAAAGCTCTGATTGTGGCTAAAGGCTGTTGTTCGGTAATGCCATAAAAATACCAAAAAGGAATCCCGTTCATTAAAGGAATAATTTGAGTCTTTTCATGCAGCATACGTTTCAAGTTGGGCATAATTTCAGTTAAAGCCTGAAATTTAGTCGCGATAAAAATATAATCTTGATCGCTTAAATCATCTTGATCGCTGACCACTTGCACAGGATAAATATGATGCTGACCGGTTAAGTCCTCTAAATGAATTCCATGTACTTTAATGTGCTGATAATTTTCGCCACGTGCGAGCAAACGTACATTGTGGCCTGCAAGGATAAGCCTTGCAGCCACGACACAACCAATTGCACCTGCACCGTAGACAAGAATTTTTGAATCTGAATTCACTTCTGCCTCCATGCAAATCAATGTTGTTGAGCGGTATTAAATTACACCGCTAAAATATCCTGATGTTTGCTATTGATGCCTAAATAACTTTCAATAATGCGTGGATCTTCTACAAGATCACTGCCTTTACCGTGCATAGACAGTTCACCCATTTCTAACACATAGGCATAATCTGCAAGCTTTAATGCGGCACGTGCATTTTGTTCAACCAGTAAAATAGACACGCCTTGCGAACGTAAATGGTCGATGACTTTAAAGATTTCACGGGTAATTAACGGTGCAAGACCTAAGCTAGGTTCATCCAACATTAATAGTTTAGGCTTTGCCATAAGTGCACGCCCTACCGCCAACATTTGGCGCTCACCGCCAGATAATGTGCCAGCCTGCTGGCTATGGCGTTCTTTAAGGCGAGGAAAAATATCATACACTTCATTTAAGGTTTGACTCAGTTGTCGATCCCCCTGACGATAGCGCTGAAAAGCGCCAAGCATCAGGTTATCTTCAATACTCATTGAACTAAAAAGCTCTCGCTTTTCAGGCACCAGTCCTAAGCCTCTCACGACCATACGCTCTACTGCAGGACATTGCTCAACCGCACCATCAAATTCAACATTACCTTTAGAACTTAACAAGCCCATAATGGCTGAAAGTAATGTGGTTTTTCCTGCACCATTTGGCCCAACCACAGAGACAATCTGCCCCTCGTTTACGCGCATATTGAAATTGGTTAATGCTTCAACTTTGCCATAGGCAACACTGAGATTGGAAATTTCAAGTAAAGCCTTTCCTTGATCATTTTGAATGACATCACTCATGCAGCACCTCCAAGATAGGCTTCAAGCACCGCTGGATCTTTTTGAATATCCTCTGGTAAGCCTTCTGCAATTTTTTGACCAAATTCCATTACCACAATACGGTCTGCTAAATTCATCACAAAATCCATGTCATGTTCGACCAGTAAAATTGCCATGCCTTCTGCTCTTAGTTTATTCAATAAAGCGGCCAAGGCTTGTTTCTCTTTAAAACGTAAACCTGCTGCAGGCTCATCAAGCAATAACAAACTTGGGCTTGCGCATAATGCACGTGCAATTTCTAAGATACGTTGTTGTCCCAAAGCTAAACTGCCCGCTTCGGTATACAGATAGTCGCCTAAGCCAACGCGTTCCAACTGTGTTTTCGCTTCATTGAGTAAAATATTTTCCTCATCTCGGTCCATATAGAACATAGAAGAAAAAATACCTTTTTCACCGCGTAAATGCGTGCCAATTGCCGTGTTTTCTAGCACCGTCATTTCTGGCAAAATTTTGACATGCTGGAAGGTTCGGCTCAGTCCTAATCGCGCAATTTCACGTGATGGAATACCATTGATCTTTTGCCCTTTAAATATCACTTCGCCGCTGGTTGGTTCATCCACACCCGAAATTTGGTTGAACATGGTACTTTTACCTGCACCATTCGGGCCAATGAGTGCAAGTATTTCACCTGCATGAATCGATAAATTCATGTCATTGTTGGCAACTAAACCACCAAATTTTTTGGTGACATTTTTAGCCTCTAAAATCACACTGCCTTGTTCAGGTAATGTTGGCGTGGCTAAGGATTGAGAAACGGGATTTACCTTGGGATGGATATCTACGGGTTTAAATTTTGCTGGCACAAGTTTTGTGATGAATGACCATAAACCTGAAGGCGCTTTTTGCATTAAAAGAATAATAATCAAGCCAAATACAATGGTTTCATAATGCCCTTCTGCGCCAAAAACAATTGGCAGGAAGTCTTGTAACCATTGTCGAACAAGGGTAAATATACCCGCGCCTAAAATTGCACCCCAAATACTGCCTACACCACCCAGTAACGCCATAAATAGGTAATCAATACCCATTTGTAAACCAAACGGTGTTGGGTTGATGAAGCTTTGTGTATGCGCATATAGCCATCCTGAAACGGAGGCAAATATCGAAGCGATCATAAATACAATCATTTTAGAGCGGAAGGTATTCACACCCATTGATTCTGCCATGACCTGACCGCCTTTTAAGGCGCGCATCGCACGACCTTCACGTGAATGGAGCAAGTTTTTGGTGACAATAATGGCAGCAAAAACAACCAACCAGATGAGGTAATACATTTTATTACCCGAATCGAAGGCATAACCGGCAATCGAGATATTTGGAATATTGGATATCCCTGAATGTCCGCCTAAAGACTCAATGGTAGAGAAGAAATAATATAAAGAAATGCCCCAAGCAATGGTGCCCAAAGGTAAATAATGTCCTGAAAGCTTGAGTGTCAGTCCACCAACCAATAGTGCAGAACATAAGGTAATTAAAATTCCGAACAACAAACCAAACCACGGATTGCCACCTGTCCAAGCCAAAAAGTTTGGCAGCTGTTCAGTGACGGTTAGGTAGGCCGTTGTATATGCGCCAATTCCGACAAGTGCAGCCTGACCAAAGGTGGTCATTCCACCCACACCAGTGACCAGAACTAAACCGAGGACAACCAATGCATTTAAGCCAATATAATTGAGTAACGTCACTTGATAGGTCGGTAAAATAAGCGGACTGATGAATACGATTAGAGCAAAAATTAAAATTAAGTATTTAGATTTCATTCTTCGTCCTCCTCTACATGGCGTGTCGTTAGGGATTTCCACAGTAAAAATGGAATAATGAGTGTGAAGACAATAATTTCCTTGTAATCACTGGCCCAAAACATAGAGAACGATTCAATAACTCCGACGACAACAGCGCCAATGGCCGCAAAAGGAAAGCTGATCAAACCACCAATAATGGCGCCAACAAAGCCTTTTAAACTTAGAATAAATCCAGAGTCATAATATAAAGTGGTGATTGGAGCAATCAGAATGCCTGAAAGCGCGCCAATAAATGCCGCCATAACAAAGGTGAGTTTTCCAGCAAAGATGGGTGAAATTCCCATAAGCTGTGCACCAATACGATTGACTGCAGTGGCGTGTAATGCCTTGCCATAAAGGGTTTTCTCGAAGAAATACCACAATACAAGGATCAAAATAAAGAATGCCGCGATGATCACCAACGTTTGGCTATTGACCGTTAAAGATCCAAGATTAAACGTTGCATCACTAAAGGATTGGGTTTGCGCACCATCAGGGCCAAATATAACTAAACCTAAGCCCACCAAAACCACGTGCACCGCAATAGAAACAATCAGTAAAACTAAAGGTTTTGCGCTAACCAAAGGTTGGAAAAAAGTGCGATAAATTTGAGGGCCCAACGGAATAATTGCCGCTAAGGTTAATATAATTTGTCCCCACATCGGTAACTGATCAAGGTGCAACTTATACATAGCCAGTAATAAAACACCTATATAAATTAGGCTTCCGGCAAATAGCTTGATATTAAAAATACTGTTGTGTCTGACTTTGGCATATAGATCTAATAAAGTATTTACCACAAAGAATGCAGCCACTAACCAAACAATTAAACTTGGTTTACCGGCCTGAATAGATGCCAAAGTAAGTGCACCAAAAACTGCAAATTCGCCCAGAGGAATTAATAATATTCGTGTCACTGAAAATACAAGAATAATGCACAGTGCCAATAAGGCATAAATCGCACCACTGGTGATGCCATCCTGTGCAAGTACCAAGGCAATATCTAAATCCATAACGTCTCCCCGCCTTTCCTGTGGGTGAGTCAATATTCGAGTAAAGGGACGCCTCCACCCGAATAATTTAACTTTTTATCTCTATCAGTTTTATTTCAAAAGCTTCCACTGACCATTTTTCACAATAATCATTTCACGACCACGTTTATCAAAGCCGCTGTGATCTGTTGGCGTCATGTTATAAACACCTTGAGTACCCGCCACTTCTTTTGTGCTTTCTAAAGCATTACGTAGTGCTGCACGGAATTGCGGAGTACCCGGTTTAGCTGTTTTTAAAGCGACAGGCACTGCTTTTTCCAACAAAATTCCAGCATCGTAAACGTTCGCCCCGAAAGTCGCAGGAGTCTGTTTATATTGCGTCTTGTAGGCGTTCATATATTTAGTAGCAACTGCTTTAGACGGATGGCTGCTCGGAATTTCATTAATCACCAGCATCAAACTCGCAGCTAAGATTGTATTTTCTACTTTCTTACCACCTAGTTTTAAGAACTGATCCAATGCAGCACCATGGGTTTGATAGATCTGGCCACGGTAACCGCGGTCAAATAGTGCTGTTTGAGGCGGAACTGCTGCACTGCCAGGTGCGGCAATTAAAATTGCTTGTGGCTTTTTACTGATCAGTTTCAGCGCTTGACCTGTCAAAGACGTATCTTGACGCTGGAAAGACTCCTGAGCGACGACTTGAATGCCATGCTTTTTAGCTAATGCACTCACAACCTTGCCCCAGTTTTCACCATAAGGATCAGCTGTACCAATAAATCCGATGGTTTTGAACTTACGTTTCACCATGTCTTGGATGAGAGCTGCAGCAATAATGTCGTCATTTTGAGTGGTCTTGAATACCCATTTTTTTTGAGCATTCATCGGTAAGACTACAGATGCTGTACCTACTGGTGCTAATAGCGGAACTTGTGCTTTTGCCACTGTTCCAATGACTGCTGAAGCATTTGGCGATCCTGATGGACCAATAATGGCATCGACATTGTTTTCTTTAATTAATTTTTCAACTGCTTTTACTGATGCAGTTGGATCACTGGCATCATCGAGAGAAAAATAACGTACAGTCTCATTGCCAATTTTTTTAGGCAGTAAAGCGATGGTATTTTTTTGAGGGATACCCACCATAGCGATTGGGCCAGATGATGAAGTAATTACGCCTACTTTGATTTCAGCGTGTGCACAAACAATAGAGGCTGCCAAGACACTGGTTGCACATACTAGTTTACTTAAAGTCATTATTCTCTCCTTGCTATTCTTTTAACCTACACGTTGAATCCAATTAGAATTTCATGCTGTAAGTCGTAATGAATCGATTTTCTACAAAATCATTTCCTGCGCTATGACCCGCACCGTATTTGGTTGTGGTATCGATATAGCGCCACTCTAAGCCAAGTCCTTTCAACTTACCTTCTGGAACGGTGTAACCTAAGATAAAGTTTGCTTCGGTTTCTTTATTGTCTGATAGACCCCGACGTTCAATATTTGTTCCGTATAAATAACGGAGTGTGGTACGCAAACCAGGTACGCCTACATCTTTAAAATCATACGAATATTGTGCGTGATAGGTCAGTTCTTCAGGTTTAATAAACCCTAGTGTTGACCATGTATGTAAAAATGGTTGCGGTGCATATCCATCAAATGTTGGGAAGTTGGTTTCGCCTTTATTTTTTTGTACGCCTGCTGCGAATGAATGTGGACCATTACTTAAATTGGCTTGAACACCTAAGGTTTGACTATCAATATTTCCGTAATATGCATCACCATCTTCACTGTTATGGAAATAACGCGCATCCAATTTCAGCTTAGTTGCACCCACAGTGGTGTTGTACGCTGCACTTAAAAAATGTTGCTGATAAATATCTTCAAGTTGCCCGAACCAATATGATCCATCAACTGCAGGAGTGAATTTATAGTCAAAACCAACATAGTTCAAACCATCACTTTCCATGTGTGGTTTACCTGGGGCAAATAAACTTAATTTCTCAAACTCATCATCATTACGTGCATTAATATGCGTGATGCGACCCAATGAAAATTTTAAGTTATCAATTGATTTATTTTCAAATGCAACACCTGCATAGGTCGTTGCCAATTGACGTGACTCATCAATATAAGCGACTGGCGTACGTGGCGACAGCTCACCGATTAATAATTCAGAGTCTTTATATTTGAGCTTTAAAGTCGCGCCAAATTTATTATAGCTGCGTTCTTGCTTATTTTTGATTGAGTCGAATGGAAGAATCGTATCAGGTCTTTCAGCGTTGTGATCAGTCAGACGTAAAGCATAGCTAGATGTTACATCTAATCCCAACTGTACTGGTGTATCTGTATAACCTGAACTAAATTTTAGACCAAGTGCTTGTGACCAGCTACCTACATTAGGGATCGTTGTGTTATCACGCTCCATATAAAAATTTCTAAAATTTAGTGTGGTTTGGCTGTCTTCGACAAAATCAGCATACACAGCCCCATTACAACAGACGGTTAATAATGCTAATGCTGGTAATTTATTCATTTAATATCCTTATACAATACAAATCAAATTGAATTTTTCTCATCTGTTCCAATCAATGAGTTAAGTCATCCCGACAAAGCTAGCCTTTATACTTCATGCCATCTCTGACCATTTTTTATGACTGCATAGCATCAATATTGTTTATTTACATGGAAAATTCAATGTTATTTTAAGTATATTTATATACCTTAAATAGTAAAATCGCCTAAATTATTCACATGAAAGGAATATTCATAAGTCAAAACATTATATTTTTTATGGAGATGAAGTTTTCAAACGAAAAAATAGATTAAAGATGTTGTAATGATCAGTTAGTTTGCTTGATTCTGATGTTTTATTAGAAGCTTTTATTGCAATTAGCAAGACTTAAATATGTAACATCTATCGATATGAAATGAATGTAAATAAAATAGTCCTATATTTAATCAAAGCTCATATAAATTAGTCACCCCCCTTTTAGATGACCAGTTTCAATATTCGATTTTTCTAATTTTAGTCATTTCATTGCACTCAAATGAGCTTAATTAGTTTCATGATCATTTAAGCTTTATGTTAATAAGAACTATCCAGCTTAGATTAATTTTTTAGAACTACATTCCTTAAATATACCTTTTAAGTATTTAAAGATACCAAAACAAGACTAGATAAGGTTATAACATTTAATTAAGGTATATATGAACGGATATACAATTTAAGAATCAATGCAGGCTTAACTCATACAACGATTGAATAATTATGAAGTGGACCAGCATTATGGCAACATGAAGGAGATAGCCATGACAGCCGCAAATGTTAAAATTTTTAACACGGAAGAAGTACAAAATTTTATAAATCTACTCAGTGGTCTTGAGCAAGAAGGTGGTAATCCACGTATCAAACAAATTATCCACCGCGTAGTTTCTGATTTATTTAAAACCATCGAAGATTTAGAAATTACTTCTGACGAATATTGGGCGGCAATTGCATATTTAAACCAACTCGGTACAAGTCATGAAGCTGGATTGCTTTCCCCTGGTTTAGGTTTTGACCATTTCCTCGATATGCGTATGGATGCCGCGGATGCCGCTTTAGGTATTGATAACCCAACGCCACGTACCATTGAAGGCCCTCTTTATGTGGCTGGCGCGCCTGTGTCACAAGGCTTTGCCCGTATGGATGATGGCAGCGATCCAAATGGCCATACGCTTATTTTGCATGGCACAATTTACAATGCAGATGGTCAACCGATTCCAAATGCACAAGTTGAAATTTGGCATGCCAATACCAAAGGTTTCTATTCACACTTTGACCCAACTGGCGAACAAACACCGTTCAATATGCGCCGTACTATTATGACGGATGCACAAGGCCATTATCGTGTACAAACGATTCTGCCATCAGGTTATGGCTGCCCACCAAATGGTCCAACACAGCAATTGTTAAATCAATTAGGTCGGCACGGTAACCGTCCTGCGCACATCCACTTTTTTGTGTCAGCAGATGGTCATCGCAAACTAACTACGCAAATTAACGTTGCTGGTGACCCGTACACCTACGATGACTTCGCTTTTGCAACTCGTGAAGGCCTAGTGGTTGAAGCGATTGAGCATACCGATCCTGCGACAAGTCAAGCCAACGGCGTAGAAGGTCCATTTGCTGAAATGGTCTTTGATCTAAAATTAAGCCGACTTGTCGATGGAGTTGATAACCAAGTGGTAGACCGCCCGCGCTTGCAAGCTTGATGCAAATATAAATCTAATTTTGAATCTTGTAATCAGGCTGCCAGCAATGGACTAGCCTGATTTGCTTTATGGATAAATAGAAAATTATATGGATATTCGTATTTTTGATGCAGCACAAAATGAAATTTTAGCCATTCTTCCAGAGCGAAATAGGACTTTGGCTCGGCTTCGTGCCATCTTATTAGCAGGACAATTTCCCACCGTGACGGTGATTGGCAAATATAACCACGGTAAAAGCCGACTTTTAAATGAACTCATTGGCGATGACATTTTCTCTGTTGCAGATAAACGTGAAACCGTCACCCTATCTGAACATTTAAAGCATAATATTCGCTGGTTAGATGCACCAGGTTTAGATGCTGATGTCGCAGCCATTGACGACCAATATGCGCAAGATGCGATGTGGACCGAAGCGGATATCCGCTTAATGATCCATTCGGTTCGTGAGGGTGAATTCGATCCGTATGAATTACATTTATTTCAGCAATTCAAACAGGATGAACAGCAAACACGGCGCCAAAGCGTACTCGTGTTGACACAAATCGACCAAGCACCAGATGCAGATGTTTTAGCACATATTATTGACAGTATTAAGAAACAAGCGCCAGATGCCAATGTTCTGCCTGTTTCTGCAACGCGTCATCGCCAAGGCTTAGTCAATTCTAAACCACTCCTAGTTCAACGCAGTGGTATTCTAGAACTAAAGCAAAAGCTCAACAGCATGATTGAAAAAGTATCAACAGTACGCCAGTTTGAAAAAAATAAGATCTTTACTGAACTTAAATCAGAAACATCTGAATTGCAAAATTCGATTCAAACCAATATCCATCAAGTTACTGCAACACTTGAACAGCAATCTGAATCCTTTTTACATGATCTCAATCAAGTGCTAGACAAAGTTCGTGAGGATTTACAGCCCATTCTGCAGATTTCAGGAAAAGACGATTCTTTAGAACCAGATTCCTTTGCCAATATGTATAAAGTGACTGCGGGTAAACGAGATCGTAACCGTATTCAAGTAGCGTATTCTCGCGCTTGTATCGAAATCAACAGTCACTTAGTACGATATGGTGTGATTGGTTTACCTGATACACAAAAAAGTAATGTCCGTAGTTTGGATACAGTGATGGTTGCGGTCATGGGGGTTTCGGTCAAACTGCGTAAGGATTTAAAACTTATTTTTGACGAAGAATCAGGTCGTGATCGTTTGCGACGTGAATTCACACACTATTTTGAAGTCTCGGCCGATCGCATGCAATTGAAAAACCAACTGCAGAATCTAGAGCAACGACTTCAACTCATTGTACAAGCCCAACAAGCAACAGAAACTTTGGAGGGAGCATTATGAGTACTGATTTGATTCAAACTTCGATTGAAAGTCCAATTCAACATTTGATCCAAAGTTCCGATGCTTTCGATCAGCCTGAGCAAGATATTCTACCGCATTTAAATAAAATGCAGGCTTGGCATCAGCAACTAGCAACCAATCTAAATGAACGACGTTTAAACAGTAACGGATTGAGTTCATCCAGCCAAATATCTACTGCGATTGTGGCTTTAAATACCCAACTTGAACATTATCTAAGTTACTGGGAAACACATCTAGATCGACTCAAAGATGCACAGTCTGTTGCTGAACATTTTGAAGATAAAATCATTTTACTGATTTTTGGCAAATTTAATGCTGGTAAAAGTTCATTATGTAATGTCTTGGCTGAAAGTTTCCGTAGACGACAACAAAGCGTTGATTATTTTTATCTCGATGCTGGAAATATCACCGAAAGTGATAAACCTTTAAAAGAAGGTGCCACAGAGACTACCTCACGTTTACAAGGTGTTTGCCTCGGTCATAATTTAATTTTATTAGACACGCCTGGACTGCATTCTGTAACTCCCCAAAATGCCGAACTAACTCAACGGTTTTTAGACAGTGCCGATGGTGTTTTATGGTTAAGCAGTTCATCCTCACCCGGTCAAGTCAAAGAACTCATGGCTTTGGGACAGGAATTACGTAGACATAAACCCTTACTACCTGTGATTACCAGAAGTGATTATTTTGAAGAAGACGAGGTGGATGGAGAAATTTGCCAAGTCTTATGCAATAAAAATTCGGTTCAACGCAGTTTGCAGGAACGGGACGTCTACACGCGTGCCACGGCACAGCTGGTGGAAATGCAAGTTGATCCCGACTTATTACAAGCGCCAGTATCGATTTCTTCGCAAATGTTAAAAGATGCAGATTTTAAGGATCAAGCTATGCAATCCGCGGGATTTAATAGCCTATTTAATGCTCTTTTACATTTAATTGAACCCGCCTTAGCCTATAAACAGCGAAAACCTGCCGAAGCCTTACTTCATCATTTGCAGGAAGAAATATTAGCGCCGTTACAACTTGAAGTTGTGCCACAGCTCAATCAATTACAGTTGTATTTGAACAATGCAAGCAATGCATTGGCACAGCATAAGTCTCAAATCATGACGCAAACATGGCGCAGCGTTATTGCCACTTTACCGAGCCTATTAGAACAATTTGCCGAGCAGCAAGCCTTGCCTGATTTATATCGCACGCTTACACAGCAAACCAATCAATTACTGGCAGTACACATTTCAAATCATTTGGCTGATTATCAGTTGAAATTTATGCCGCTTGAGCATTTAGAGTTTTCGGAGTATTTGGCGTACGAAGTCATATATGCAGACGAGGGTATGGACGTCTTAGCCATTGGCCATGAGCGTTTATATACTGAAATTTCGAATGGTTTATTGCAGAAAATAGACAACTATTTGGATGATGTCATTGAGCAATGTCAAAACGTGCTGAGCGACATTGAAAAGCAAATTGAGACCATCAAACAGGGCTTAATCAATGATGAACAAGAACTAAAATACATTGCCGATTATTTAAGACGACCAAATTCTGATTCATCAAAAGCGAGGAATCTTTTGAATCTATCCTAAATAGGCACATTAAGGAAAACTTCAGTGCAGCTTACCAACCATTGTGTTAATCATCATTGAGTTGAACTGGCTTACCCTCTTCGGCGAATACTTCTTTGATGCATTCTAAAATATCGGGAATGTATGAACTTTGATCCATATTTCTGACCGATAATGAAATTGGCGAATAAGCTTCTAAGTCTAAAATTGGAATATAGATTAAGTTTTTCATGCCAATTTCACTGGCACTTTCAGGAATGATCGAAATCCCTTCACCAGAAGAAACCAAACCGAGTGCTAAATGAATTTCACGAACTTCTATGAGCTCTTTCGGGACTAAGCCTAATTCCGTAAAAATAGACTGAATTAATGTCGAAAAATTAGGTTTAGGCGCAATGGGATAAGAAAAGATGGATTCTTTGACAATTTGGGATAGGTAAACGCCAGTATCAATAAATTCTGCCAGATGGTGATTTTTATGCACCGCGAGTTTTAAGCGCTCTTTACGTAATAATAAACGTTTGATGGCTGGATCGGATAATCGCAATCGACCAAAACCAATATCAATCTTACCTGCTTTTAGGGCTTCAATCTGATCCCGCGTGCCACACTCGATTAACTCTACATGTGTATCTGGATGTCGCTGACGAAATAAATAAATGATTTGAGGCAACAAGGCATACAGTAAAGAACCGACGTAGCCGATCCGAACTGTCTTATCCACAGCATTGATGCGCTGCGCCATTGAGGTCGCTTGAGATGTATGCGTCAAAATTTGCACAGCATGTTCATAAAAGAACATCCCTGCCTCTGTTGTTTTAACTGGGCGCGATCCTCGTTCGAATAAGGTAATGCCTAATTCTTCTTCTAATTTTTGAATTTGTCGACTCAAAGGAGGCTGAGCAATACAGAGTTTATCTGCAGCTTTAGTAATGCTTTGTTCTTCAACAACCGTCACAAAATAACGTAAATGTCTTAATTCCATTTATATACCTTTTAAGTATTCAAAAATACCAATTTGGCTCTAGTTTAAGATATTACATTAACTTAGGGTATACAAATAGCTAAACACAGAAGATTTTTTGCAATGTATAAAACTATAGAAACATTGCTTGTTGAGATTCCAACGATCCGTCCACATAAGATGGCTGTTGCAACAATGCAAACTCAGACACTCGTACTGGTTAAAATCAGCACAGACGATGCACATCATTAACCGTCATATTAATGGCAACCGTTTTGCGAAATGTGCCATTCAAACGGCTTTACTGGATATTCAAGCACAACGTCTAGGCCTGCCTCTTAGTGAGGTTTTAGGTGGTCGTTTGCGTGACAGTATTCCAGTGCTATGGGTACTGGCTTCAGGCAATACTGAAAAAGACATTGCTGAAGCGCAAAAGATGATTGCCAGCAAGCGTCATAATGTGTTCAAACTCAAAATCGGTTCACGCCCTGTTGAACAAGATGTTGAACACGTTTTAGCAATCAAAAAAGCCTTAGGTGATGACATTTCGATTCGGGTCGATGTCAATCGTGCTTGGTCTGAATTGACTGCCATTAAAGGCATTCAAATGCTACAAGATGGCGGTGTCGATCTGATTGAACAGCCTTGTGTGATCAACAATATTGATGCGATGGAACGCTTAACCCGTAAATTCGACATTGCGATCATGGCAGATGAATCCCTAATGGGTCCGCAAAGCGCCTATGAATTAGCAAAACGCAATGCAGCCTCTGTTTTTGCCGTCAAAATTGCACAATCAGGCGGCTTACTTGAGGGCTGCGAAGTTGGGAAAATTGCCAATCTTGCAGGTATAGATCTTTACGGTGGAACCATGCTGGAAGGCCCTATCGGCACGATTGCTTCTGCACACGTATTTTCAACCTTCAGTAATTTAGCATATGGCACTGAGTTATTTGGTCCATTATTGCTGACTGAACAAATTTTAAAAACACCACTTAAATATGAAAATTTTGAGCTACAAATCCCTACAGGTTTAGGCTTAGGTATTGAGTTGGACGAAAATAAAATCGACAACATGCGTCGTCAATAATTTAAGGAGACATCATGCTTTTCCAAGTCAAAATGGACGTACATATCCCTTTAGATATGCCAAGCGATAAAGCCAATGAAATTAAAGCTGTTGAAAAAGCTTATTCACAAGATTTACAGTGCCAAGGTAAATGGCGCCATATTTGGCGTATTACAGGTCAATATTCAAATATCAGTATTTTTGATGTTGAAAGCAATGAAGAGTTGCACAACATTTTGCAAGGTTTACCACTCTACCCGTATATGGATATTCAAGTGACTGCCTTAAATCGTCATCCTTCTTCAATTCGTGAAGATGACACCTGATTAAAAAATTAAACCATTCTCATTTTTAGGATGGTTTATCTCTCATTTATTTACTGAGATGTATTCCAGGATTTGTAAAGGTGCAGCTTGAAATAGGAGCTAATTGTAGAGTGATAACAAGCCAATAATTTTTATGCATTGGTATTTTTGAAATGATATTTACGCATAGCAATTTAAGCATATACAAATAAGAGTAGGCATATGATTGATAAAAGCTCAACATCATTAATGGATGCACTGTCCCAAATTAAAAACGGTTCAACTATCATGATCGGCGGCTTTGGTACAGCAGGTCAGCCCGCAGAACTAATTGACGGACTGATTAAGCTTGGCATCAAAGACCTCGTGATTGTGAATAACAATGCAGGTAATGGTGATTATGGTCTTGCCAAACTGCTTAAAGCTGGCTCTGTACGTAAAATCATATGTTCTTTCCCACGCCAGTCTGACTCTTGGGTATTTGATGAACTTTACCGTGCTGGAAAAATTGAATTAGAACTGGTGCCACAAGGCAATTTGGCATGTCGTATTCAAGCTGCTGGCATGGGTTTAGGCCCAATCTATACGCCTACAGGTTTTGGTACGCTTTTAGCTGAGGGTAAACCGACACTCAATTATGAAGGCAAAGACTTTGTTTTAGAAAATCCAATCAAAGCCGACTTTGCTCTCATTAAAGCGCATCAAGGCGACCGTTGGGGTAACTTGGTTTACAACAAATCGGCACGTAACTTTGGCCCAATTATGGCTATGGCTGCTGATGTGACTATTGCGCAAGTATCTGAAGTGGTTGAACTGGGTGGTTTAGATCCAGAACATATCATCACCCCAGGGATTTTTGTTCAACACATTGTTCAAGTTACACCTGCTCAATAATTGGATACGGAGATTTAAGATGAGTTATACCAAATTAAGCCGTGATCAAATTGCTGAACGTGTGGCCCAAGATATTCCAGATGGTGCTTATGTGAATTTAGGCATTGGTTTACCGACGAAAATTTCGAATTATTTGCCTTCAGACAAAGACGTATTTTTACATTCTGAAAATGGCCTATTGGCTTTTGGTCCACCTCCAGAAAAAGGTCAAGAAGACCCTGAGCTGATTAATGCGGGCAAAGAATTTGTCACTATGCTGACTGGCGGTGCATTTTTCCATCACGGAGACTCTTTTGCCATGATGCGTGGTGGTCACTTAGATATTGCTGTACTCGGTGCATTCCAAGTGGCTGAAAATGGCGACTTAGCCAACTGGCATACAGGCGCTCCCGATGCCATCCCTGCTGTGGGCGGTGCAATGGACTTGGCTGTAGGTGCGAAGAAAGTCTTTATCACCACAGATCATGTAACCAAAAAAGGCGAACCAAAAATTGTCGCGGAATTAAGCTACCCTGCTACTGGCTTGAAATGCGTAGACCGTATTTATACCGACCTTTGCGTTATTGATGTAACGTCTACAGGCATGACCGTGATTGAAAAAGTGGACGGTATGAGCTTTGAAGAGTTGCAGTCGATGACTGGTGCAAAATTGGTGGATGGGACATCTAAATAAAAAAGGAAGTCCCCCTTTTACAAAGGGGGATTTAGGGGGATTTTTCGAATAAATCATCTTTTTAAAATCCCTCCCAACTTCCCTTTAAAAAGGGAGGAGCTTTCAGTTAAGGATTTAAAAAGGCTTTGTTGCACAAACCTATCTGTAAAGGCTTTTTCAGCGATATCATTTTCAAATGAAGAAGCCTACACACAAAATCTACCGCACAACCAATTGGCCCGCATATAACCGAGCACTCATGAGTCGCGGAAATATTGCCCTTTGGTTTGATCCTGCTACGCAATGGTATACGCCATCAAAAGGCAAACAAGGGCGAAATCAAACCTACTCCGACGCAGCCATCCAATGCTGCTTAATGATTAAATCCTTATTTCGTCTGTCTTTACGTATGGTTACTGGCTTTGTGCAAAGTCTGATTAAACTTTGCGGATTAAATTGGATAGCTCCAGATTACACCACGCTTTGTAGAAGACAAAAGCATATTGATATTGTAATCAGCTACCACAAAAGTAGCGATGGGCTGCATCTACTCATAGACTCTACAGGCATGAAGTTTCTAGGTGAGGGCGAATGGAAGCGCAAGAAACATGGACCTGAATATCGTCGCCAATGGCGTAAACTTCATATTGGTACAGATGCTGAAACCCTTCAAATACGCGCCATTCAACTCACTACAAATAATGTGAGTGATTCACAAGTGCTTGGTGATTTACTCGATCAGATTCCACAAGATGAGCAGATTGACTCTGTTTATACCGATGGAGCTTATGACACCAAGCAATGCCGTCAGGTCATTGCAGATCGGCAAGCGCATGCGGTGATTCCACCTAGAAAAAATGCGAAACCATGGAAAGATATAAAGAGTAGCTCGCTAGAGCGAAATGAATTACTTCGAACAGTTACACGTTTAGGCAGGACACTATGGAAAAAATGGTCAGGCTATCATCGGCGAAGTTTGGTTGAAACTAAGATGTACTGCATTAAATTATTAGGAGATAAACTCAGTACAAGGAGTTTTGATAGCCAAGTGAATGAGATACATACACGTGTAGCAGTCCTCAACAGATTTACGGAATTAGGTCGACCACTTACCCAAGTTACGCCTTAAATTTGGCTCAATTAGGGGCGTTTTGCATTTCCAATCTTTGTGCAACAAAGCCCTTACATGCCCATCTTTGCCTGTTTTGGTAATAGTCATTTTTTTCAAATAAAAAAATCATTAATCGCTGTAATAACTACCATATATTACATATTCAATATTTGTAATATCTTATTTGTTCATGTTTCAGACTTTTAAAGGTTCGCTATTTATTTATTTAAATTTCAACCTTTAGATTGCGACAATTTAAATAGATAATCACTGTGCTCTAACAATTCATCATCTTGATGAAATTTACCCACCAGTTGAATACCGAGTGGCATGTTTTGCTGATGCGCCATAGGGAAAGTTGTTACAGGTAAACCCATGACTTGCCATGGACGGCTCATAAAAGGTTGTCCAGTTTTTTCTAAACCAAGTGGTGCAATACCCGGTGCAGCTGGTGCAATCGTGAGATCAATAGATGCCTTGTTCATCCAATTTACATAGTCTGTTTTGATTTTTTCAACGGATTGAAGATGTTCTAAATAATCAGCATGAGCCATATTCAGACCAGTATGAATAAGTTCAGTGATATATTCATCCATTAAACCCGTATGAAATTCATATTGTAAATTTCGCGCCACTTCAAATGCCATAATCTTATAATGATGATCAGCCAATGCTTTAATGTCGATATCTTCTGGGAGTTGTACAAATGTGATGGATTCACGCTGTACACTACTCATAAACCCTTTCATTGCATATTGCATTTCAGGTTCTATTTCACCTAATTGATCACCAGAATAAACGCCAACTCTTAGATTCTCTTTAGCCATTTGCTTAGAATCTAAATCACTACGTAATTGAATGATTCGTCTCATCAATAGTAGGTCAGAGAAATCATTTGCAAACATGCCCAAACTATCTAAAGATTGTGCGAGTGGTTGAATATTTCTAAGTGAAAATTCTGAATGGCTTGCTACATATGCCATGCAACCACAATATGCAGCAGGTCGTATTACGGAAGCTGCTGTTTGAGTACCTAATGCAAACGGTGTCATATGTGCAGCAACTGCCGCCGCAGAACCACTTGAAGAACCGCCTGGTGTGCGCTTCGGATCATGTGGGTTTTTCGTTTTGCCAGACTTAAAAAAAGCAAATTCGGTAGTTACCGTTTTACCCATCAAAATGCCGCCAGCCTTTTTAATTGCAATAACCACGGCAGCATCCATGTTAGGAACACGATTATTATGAATTTTTGAACCCATACGGGTTTCGATGCCTGCAGTATCTATCACATCTTTTACGGCAAAAGGTAATCCTTTTAAAACCGAATTTTTATAAAATTCCTCATTACTATAATATTGATTTAAATATTCTTTTTTTGAAATAAGAAACTGCCATGCTTGAATATCTGGATCACTTTGTTCAATTCTAGAATAAAAAGAATCAATGATCGTTTCCAAGTCTACTTCGTTTTTTTCAATCACATCTAATAATTCACTAATACTTTTACAAATCCATTGATCATGGTTCATTAATATTCTCCAAATGCTATTACTCTGAATGTATTGAAATAAATTGCTAAACCTGTGGTTTAAAATATGTATAAGCAGGCTATGGAATAAATTAAAAAATTGTTCTTCAAAGAGTTGCAAAGAATCTTTGAAGGACATTCATATGGCTAATTTCACTTTGAATTTTGGTAATAGAGTTTTTCGCATCTTTATCTGGATCTAGTGATCATTTGTATAATCCTCTCAGATAATAAATATGAAGATTTAAGATCAAGAAAAAGACGACTTTAAACAGAACTAAATGTTAATTTGTTTGAAGCGAAATAATTGAAAACATAACCACTTCAGGCTATGTTTTCTTTGAATTAAGGCTCATCAAACAAGAAATGTTTCTTGTAAATAGCGCCATAGCATTTTACCTTTTTCTTCAACCAATAAAGCCGAAGCTCTACGGCTTGTTGTTCCAGCATCACGATGATGTGTTTCTGTATAGTTTAATAAAGCTGCATCATCTTTTAGTAAAACGACTTCCGGATCTGAAATTTCAATTTTTAGATCAGAAAGATTGCCTTGATTGTTTTTAAATAGCTGTAAAACTTGTGCATATTGGATGCGCTTACCTGCTGCACCAACCATTTCAAAATCTTCACTAAAGTATTCAACCATTTGAGCCAATTGCTCATCTGTTTCTTTTGCATTGAAAACGGATTGGATCAGTTCGTGTAAAGAAACAGTACTTTGAATTACCGCTTGTTTTTCCAGTGCCATATCATGTCTCTCTTTTAATCATTTAAATTTAACTGTAATTTTCATTTAAAACTGTATTTTGTAGCTTAAATCATTTCAATCTGTTGTCGTAAATCAAAGCCAAGTTGGCAGACAAAATATAGAAAATGCCTGTCAACTTATAGATAGCTTTTGAATTAGATCACGCCTGCGATGTCTTTAAGTATTTTGATAAAAGAGTCCTGTTCATCTTTCGAGTATTTTGCTAAAACCTCGTTTTGATGACTATCCGCAATATCAAATAAATAATGCGCTGTTTTTTTACCTTTTTCAGTCAAACGATAAAAACCATCTCTTTCTTCAAGCAACCCATCTTTGGCTAAGATGGCAGCTGATTGCTCTACTTCACGCATTGGCATCGCAATATCACGTGGTAAATCATTTTTATTCGATGCAGTTCCACTGCCTAAAACCAAGAGCAACCGTGCTTCACTGGTTCTAAAACCTGTCACTAATTGCTTTGGAATATAGTCATTTTGGTAAAATTTAAATGCACGACTCATGAGATAACACACATTACTGTATAGATGCCCTTGATGCATTTCTCCGACATCTGCAGTGTCTTCAATACTATCTTTTACTTGCAATAGTGGGTGTGGTGTAACGCCAGAATATGCACCTTGGTGATAAACTAAAGGACTACGTCCTTCGTCATGGAAATTCACCACTTTCCCGACAATAATCCAATGATCTCCACCTTCTAAAATCTGGTGGCGTTCACATTCAAATACCGCTGAACAATTGTCTAAAATTGGAGCTTTACCTGCACCTTCGTGATAACTGGTACCTTCATATTTATCGATATTACGTCGTGAAAATTTGTTTGAAAGTTCAATTTGTGAACCCGATAAAATATTTACAGCGAAATGTGTCGCTTGTTCAAACACATGATAGCTTGAAGAATTTTTATCAATACTCCATAAAATCAAAGCAGGGTCGAGTGATACTGAGTTAAAGCTATTTGCTGTCACCCCCACTTTTTCACCATCAGCATTTTGTGCGGTCATGATGGTCACACCTGTCGCAAAATTCCCTAATGCACGACGGAATTTCATTGGGTCAATTTTGACATTTTCCATTGTTTTTAATGAATTCATTTTATTCACTCCTGAATCTTGTTTTCCCTATTTCCACACAAACTTGATATGCTCTATCGTTACATTAACAGCCTAAATATCAAGGACCAGCCGTGCCGATTTTGATCGTGAACAACACACTAGAATCTGTTCATTACTGGCTTTTTCTTCATCTGTAAAATACACATCACGGTGATCTGGTTCACCTTCAATCACATCACACATACATGTGCCACAAACACCTTGTTCGCACGACATTTCTATCTCAATGCCTTCACGTGCCAATGCTTGTAAAATGGTTTCTTCTGCATCCACCATGATAATTTTGCCGCTTTGTTGTGCGACCACTTCAAATGCTTCACCACCTGTTTCAATTTCAACTTGAAAATATTCTTTATGAATTTGATTTTCTGGAAAGTTTTGCGTCGCGGCTAAATTAATGACCCAGTCCATAAATCCATTTGGACCGCAAGTATAGATATGACTTTCAGGGTCTATATCTTTAATTGCCGATTCAAAAAATTCACGGTGGCTTGCACCTTCTGATTTAAAATGAAATTTTGTGAAATTTTCCAATTCACCATTTTTAATTTCATCTACAAATGCACATCGTTCTGGACTTGAACCGCAATAATGCAGCTCGAATGAGGCACCTTCTTGTGCCAATTGGTAAGCCATCGTGATCAAAGGGGTGATACCAATACCACCACCAATTAGCACGCTATGTTTCGCTTGCACCAATGGAAATAGATTTTTAGGTTCACTGACTTCAATTTCCATGCCATCTTTTAGATCATTAAATGCAGATACTGAACCACCACGTGACTCAGGATCACGTAGGATACCTAATCGAAATACCCCATGTTGGCTTGGATTTTGACAGAGTGAATATTGACGAACCATGCCATTCGGTAGATGCACATCAATATGAGCACCTGCCTCAATATTAGGCAAAGCTTTTGATGTTGCTGATTCAAACTCCATGACTGCAACATTTTCACCTTCAACTCGACGGTTTTTGACAACAACTTTATATAGTGTAGTCATGATTTTTCTCCCTCTTATACGTTATGCAAAAGGCTTAACGCATAAATAATCCACCGTTAATATCCCACGTTGCGCCAGTTACAAAAGCTGCACTCGGACTTGCCAATAAAGCACATGTTTCTGCAATAAATTCCATGCTACCTAATGCCTTTACGGGAATATTTTGTAAGAATTGTGTCATTTTCTCATCAGAAACAACACTATGTACGATTGGAGATTCCATTGGTCCCGGTGCAATTGCATTTACGGTCACACCTTTGGCAGCAAACTCTTTGGCAAATATTTTTGTCAAAGTGACGATCGCACCTTTGGTTGAAGCATAGTGAGCACCAGTTGCAGTACCGCCATTTTGACCTGCAAGCGATGCCATATTAATGATTCGTCCATAACCTTGATCGGCCATGTACTTCCCAATAATTTGGCAAGCTTGGAAAGTTCCGCGTTGGTTCACTTGCATGACCCAATCAAAATCTGAAGCAGTAATTTCTAAAACAGGTGTTGCCTTAGTCACTGTTGCGTTGTTGATTAAAACATCAAGTTTAGAAAATTTTTCCTCAATCCATTGCACTGCATTTCGAAAATCGTCCTCTACTGAAATATCTAATTTTAGAGGGAACATATTGTCAGCATTTGGACTGCGAGCCTTAGCATTTTCCGCTTTTTCCAATGTACTAGCAGATAAAATGACTTGATGACCTTGGCTTGCAAAATACTCTGCAATTACATTTCCCAGACCTGAAGCTGCACCAGTCACTAAAACAACTTGTTTCATTTTCTTCTCCTAGAGAATGTAACTGATACCCGCTAAAGTATCGGTAGAGTTAATTAAGTTAATAATTTTGCGGTTAATTTTAAAACCTTGCTCTGCATCACGAACCAAATGGAAGGTCACGTCAGCAGTATAATGTTTTAAATTTTCTTTGCGGAACTCACGCAAGTTTTGCGCACAGCGTAGAACAATTTCACCATCTTCATCTTTCAAAATGCGGATCCGTGACACACTGCGTACCGTGTTAGCTTTTGGAGAGGTGGAAATGGCCTCTCCATTTTCCAATCGTTCTATGCGTAATTTACGCATGTGATGATTGTCATAAGCATAGTTCAGATTGTTTTCGTAATCTGTCAGTGCTGGATCGATGGGAATGATATACACCCCTTTTTCATTCCAAAGGCTTAACCAAGCATCGTGTTCTGAATGGTCTAGCATGTCTGCTTCAGCCCATACAAAAGCTGTGACTTCATTTAATAGATTAATATCAATTTTCATGGCGCTCTTCTCCTTAAGCCGTCATCAACTTTTTCCACTGCTGATATGCAGCGCGCATTCCTGTTTCCGCACTCACGTCACTTTTTAAACCATCTTCAGTTTTAACTTCGCCCGGTAAGCCTCGGTTTAGCATGATCCACAGGTCTTCGCCTGCGCTTGCACCTTTTTGTACGCGTTCCCAAGCTTCTGCATCATCTGGTGTGCCAAAGCCAAATGGTCCTTGGAAATGTTCATGTAAACGCAGACGGTATTGGTTGGCGATTTGTGGTCCACCATCCATGGTAATCACTGAGTGGTGAATTTCTGTTTTGTCTACTGAAATGGGTTGCATCACACGGAAGAATGCCATTGAACATGCAATGTTCGGGAATAAGTTTAAGTTAAAGCCCGAACCACCTACAGCGCGAACAATACGGCGCACTTCAAGTTCTTCATGACCTTCATCACGTAATGCTTGAGCAAGATCTTCAAAACGCTCTTGAATTGGACGCTCCATAAGTTCTTCGTCTAGATCGACCAATTCAGGAATCATCACCATGACACTATGACCATTACCTAGGTCTTCAACAAAACCGGGTTGGTTATCAAAGTTGAATAGTTCTTCTGTTTTTTCATCGACAGAGCTTAGGAAAGATTTGTGTACCAATGGGAAGTGGTAAGCGTCCGTGGTGTTTTCTAACTGAATTTTCCAGTTTCCAGGGAAGGTAAAACGATGCTCACCCAAAACTTTTACTGGATAGCCAGCACCTTGTTTCATGAATAAATCAATCCACTTTTTCGCAGGACCAAGAAAATCTACTAGCGGTTCTACATCATGATTAAATGACGCGAAAATCATGCCGTTGTATTCTTCAACACGTAAGCTGATCAGAGGAAATTCTGATTTATCAAGACATTCGCCATAACTTTCAGGAGATGGTACGCCACGTAAGCTTCCATCAAGTGCGTAGCTCCAACCGTGATATGGACATACAAAGCTGTTGGTTTTTCCTTTTTTGTGTTCGCATACAGTGGCAGCACGGTGACGGCAACGGTTCAATAACACATGTACTTTTTTCTTACGGTCACGTACCGCAACCACAGGTTGCTTACCAATATTGATGGTTTTATAGCTACCTGCATCAGGAATTTCACTTGCGTGTGCAACCCAAACCCATGAATTATAGAAAATCTTATCCATTTCATCTTCAAAGATGGCTGGATCTTTATATAGGGAGGTATGTGCACGATCACTTTGTACCAGTGCATCATAATCACGTTCTGCATCTTGCATTGGAATTAAACTATTCATATTCACGATCCTTCTTTCTTATCCTTGGCTTAATTCTGGTGAGGTACTGGCAATTCAGCTGTACTGTTCCAGTGTGATACAGGGCGACTAAAAATATTTTCAGTTTGGAAATGTTTAATTTTCCACGCACCATCAATGTGTTGTTGAAACTTCACGCTCAGTTTTGCTGCATTTAAGTGGCTACGACCGTCGCGAAATGTTGAGGTTTGCAACATAAGCCAAGAGGCATTGGCTTGTTGTTGTTTTACATAAATCTGCTCTGAGCTGACAAAATGAGCATTCATAACAAAATGAGATTCTTTTTCGGTGTAGCTTTTGAACATGTTGTAAATGCCTTGCCAAGAGTCATAGCGACCAAAAGATTTGGAATATTTTTCTCCAACGCCTTCCCAAATACTGTCCTGATCAAATAAATCCATGAGCTCATCTAAATCAGTATTGGCATCTAAAGCATCACAGATTTCCATATAGCGATTAATGCAATTACGGATCGCTGTTTCAGCTTCGAGTTTTGCTAAGCGGTTAAAGATTACGCTCAAGTCCATGTCATTCACCGTAAAAAATCACTTGTTTTCCATATACTCATAGATATCCAGGTGTTGGTTTTAGACCAAAACTTACTGAACCCGCATTTTGTAAAGTGGCATCGCCCATAAAAGCATGCTGTGTCACCACATTGGTGTCATTCACAAAACGGCTAAATACATTGTTGGTATAAATGGCGGTCATCCCTGCCAACATTTGCATTTTGCGTGCTACACGAGCAGCTACGCGTGCGGCATGGGTACATGACAAACGCATATCACTGATTTGCTGATCTGTTGGTTTTTCACCTGCAAGAACTTCATTCCATACCACTTCCATCGTTTCATAGAACCATGTACGGGCTGCTCTAAACTCTGCTTCTACTTGAGAAAACTCATATTGAGTGACTGGACGATTTGCAATTTCTGAACCACCTGTAATAGATGCTTTACCTGGTGCAAGTTTTTTGAACTCTTCCAAAGCTGCTGCTGCAACACCAATCCCTACTACAGTGAGCACCTGTGTTGCCAAAGACAAAGATGGATATTTAAAAAAGGGTTCAGGCAATTTTGATGGCTCGCCACGAACAAAAGTCCATTCTTTTGCCACTAGTACGTCTTCAACCACCAAGTCATGACTGCCTGTGCCTTTAAGACCAACAGTGTCCCATGTCATTTCTACATTGGCTTTTTTTGCTGGCATCACCGCCATACGTGGTAGACCTTGTGCTTCATTGTCCTTGCGTGGAGAAATTCCTACACCAACAATGTCCGCGCCCATACATCCGCTTGAAAATTTCCAACGACCTTTTACCACTACTCCCTCATCGGTGATTTCTGCAGGTTGCGGAGGGAAAATACCGCCTGCAAAAACGATATCAGGGGAATCTTTATAAAGAATTTTCAATGTATCTTCAGGTAAACTACCCAAATACGCAGGGCTCATACCAAAACTTGCGACCCAACCGACTGAACCATCAGCCATAGATAATTTTTCAATTAATTCACAAAATTCACGCGGTGAAACTTCCAAACCACCAAAGCGTTTTGGTACAAGCGCGCGGTATACGCCAAGCTTTTTTAGCTTATCGATAATGTCTTGGCTCACATACGCTTGTTGATCAAATTCGCCAGTGATTGCTCGTTCACGAATTTCTGTACACAATGCTTCAACATCAACTGTCTGCGCATTGTCTGAACTAAATACCTTAGATAAATTACTCATTACCTAACTCCTTGTAATTTATTGTGCTGCCTTCACGACAAATTTAGCAATTGAACATAAGTGTTCATCTGCATTGCGCTTAGTAACGATCTGTAGTCCGACAGGTAAACCTTGTTTTGTTTCGAGTGGAATCGATATTGCTGGGTGTCCAGATAAATTAAATGGACGCACTAAGCTGGTTAAATTTAAAAATGCCACTGTATTTTCAGCATCTGCGACTTTAGGTGGAATTTGTGGCAATGTAGGCAAAAGCAAAGCGTCAAACTTATTGAGTAATGCATCGATTTCTTGAGTAAATTCAGCTTTTACTTGTTCTGCTTGCTGCACTTGTTCCAAGGTGGTTTCGGCTGTTTTCAATAAACGTCCTTGGACATCTGCACCAATCAAACCTGTTTTAGTTAACTCACCGTAGGCTTGCCAATTTTCATAATTGATAATCTGCATACCTGCATCAAAAGCCTTTTTAAATGTTTCGACTTCGACTTGCTCGACCTCTAGATTTGCTTGGCTTAAACAGTCTTGAATACATTCACTCACTTCAGAATTTGCCTGCACATTGAGCCAAGCGAATTTTGGGGCTGTACTAGATGATGTTTCTAAGGTTTGCGCTGTAAATGTTGGATCAATGATTTGCATTGCGGTTTCAATCATTTCAACAGAGTTAGCAAAGGGTCCTACACAGTCCAAAGAACTTTGTGCTGGAAGCACCCCCTTTCGACTTACCCGTCCAAAGGTCGGTTTTAAACCATATACACCGCAACATGCAGCGGGCATGCGAATCGAACCGCCTGTATCTGTGCCTAAAGTAAAATCTGCAAGATTTGCTGCCACTGCCGCAGCTGAACCACTAGATGAACCTCCAGGAATAAGCGCTGGATACCTAGGGTTTAGGGGCGTGCCATAAGCCTGATTAATACCTGTTATGCCAAAAGCGAGTTCATGCAAATTGGTTTTCGCTGTAATCGTACAGTCCGCATTTAAAATATATTCGACCACTTCAGCATTTCGAGCTGCTGGCGTAGTATCTTCCAAGGCACGGCTGCCAGAAATTGTTTTAATACCTTGAATATCTATAGAATCTTTCACCATCACGGTTAATTTACCTGATCCTAATTGAATATTTTTTGCCACAATATTCATTCACTTTTCCATGTATTTTTATCCTTAAATTAAATATCGTAAAATTCCGTGTAATTGTCAAGCGACTATTAATCAAATTAAGAAAGAAAATATTTCAATAATTTGTATAATGGGCCAATACCTTGTTTATAAAGTCGCAATTTGACTATGCTTACTCACTTAGAACAGTTTTTGCCAAATAATGAACCTGACAGCTTGAAAAATTATCCTTTTTTTTGGATATCTCAAGTGAATGGCAGATACAGCCAGCTTATTGAAAAATCTATAAAAAAATTAGGTATTGATAATACTCGCCGTAAAATTATTTTAAGCGCCAATGCCTTAGGCCAAGCAAGCATTACCGAAATTGCGAATCTTTCTACATTGAAGCTGACCACCGCAACCAAAGCAGTTTACCGTCTGGTTGAAGATGATATTGTTGAAGTGTTTTCATCCGATCAGGACGAACGGATTTCAATGGTGAAGTTGACTGAAAAAGGGAATTCGCTGGTTGAACAAATCAATCAAATAAGCCAAGTAACATTATCTGGCATTTTGAACGCTTTCGATGATCAAGAGTTAAGTGACTTAAATGCTCAATTAAAGAAAATGTTTGATTTAATGCCGATGAGTTAAATATTTTTAAATCATATACTTGAGATGAAATTCAAATACAAACTCAAGTCTTTAAAGCACTAAAAAGCTCATCCCAAGATGAGCTTTTTGCTTTTATTCAAATAATGGAACCTTTACAAGCAGCGATTTAATTTTTCAACACATTAAATTTTGGCTTTAATTCGGCGGTTTCTATGCGGCGATTAAAGGTATTTAATACTTTCAGTTTGTAGGCATCGATATCCATGCTTTCATAGTCATAAAAACCTTGACCTTCACGCAAGCCATTACGCTTATTCTGCATATTGTCTTCGATGATCTGCGGTGTACGATAGCGTTCACCCAATTCTTTCTGTAAATATTGGGAAGCGTAATACAGAATATCACCTCCTCCCCAATCAATAAATTCCAATAGACCCAGTACAGAAAAACGCAAGCCAAAGCCGGTACGGATTGCAATATCAATATCTTCAGCCGAAGCAACACCCTCTTCCACCATCCGCGCGGCTTCATTCATCGCCAAGGCTTGAATCCTCGGGACGATATACCCTGCTTTTGCATTACATACAACAGCAACTTTACCAATCGCAGTGAGGAAGGACTTGAGCTGTTCAACCGCAGCATCAGAAGTTTGCTCTGAGCGGCTCAGCTCGACCAACGGAATTAAATAAGCAGGATTCAGCCAGTGCGCATTCACCACTCGTTCAGGATGTGACAGCATTTGCGCAATATCCGTGACTAAAAATGTAGAGGTTGTCGAAGCCACAATACACTGCGGTGAAATATACTGATCTAACCAGCTGAATATTTCCTGTTTGGCCTGAGTTTGTTCAGGCACGCCTTCCATAATTAAATCACACTGCGTTAAAAACTCAGTCGACTCTAATTTGGCCAAAATTTGGATATTCGCCTGAATCGCGGTAATTTGTTCGGCTTGCACAAACTGGATAGTCCGGAGCAAAGTTAACTCTTGAGCAAGGTCTTGCTGAACTTGCTGCTGATATTGGATAAATTCTTGTTCCGACCGTACTTTGGCATCGATTAATTTAACTTGAAGCCCAGCATAGGCAAAAGCAATCGCAATTGCCTTACCCATGCGTCCTGCTCCAATCACTGCAACGTGTTGAATCTTGGACATTGCATTACACTCCTTGTTGCAGCACCGCTTGCATTTCCTGCTTAGATTTATGGGCCAAACCTAAATTTTCTAAGGTACGCCCCTCAGCATATAAATCTCGACCAGTAACCGCAGACGCAATATTTAATAATCCCTCTGCAACAGGGGTTGGTACACCTGCCCAACGACCAACAGAAACAATTAAGGATAAACCTAGGCGTGTATCTTCAAGCATATAGCGATGTTCTTGCAGGTTAATGTCTTCGCGCCAGTCACCGCTGTCCGTTAGTTTGCCGTGCGCACCGCGACCATACATCCACTCGTCACCTTCGCCTTCTTTATTGTAATGATCAGCCAGCGGAAAATGCGGCGCTGGATAGCCCAAAGCTTCACGGACACGCATACGCTCTGCATCAAGCTGATTGGTCACGCGACGAATTGATGGCTGAGTACCTTCATTATGAATATCCCAAGCTTCAAAATGCTCTAATGGACCTGCATTCATCATAATCAGCGGTGGGTGGATAATTGGCCCTGCATTCATCAATGCACCACTTAATCCATCTTCGATAGGCTCTACACTCGGATACGCTTGTTTCAAAATTTTAAATGCATGTTCAGATAAATTGCTTGGAAACACGCCTGTCGGCAAACGGGTCGCATAACCACTGACCACAATATGATTTACGTCATGTTTGCGCACCAAATAAGGCAGTGTGCCTGTTTCCGCAAATGCCACTCTCGCATTATTGCCCGCGTCCTTCATGGCTTTTGCAAAGACAAAACTTCCGAACGTACCTGGCGGCAAATATACTACTTGACCGTCTTGAAAGTATGGTGCTGCTTGTTCAGCAAGATTCACATGTGTAGTTGCAGGTAAAGGAATAATAATCAGCTGAGCATGAGTAATTGCTTTTTCTAAATTATTTTGCAAATTGATTTGACTGTTTTCAAAGCCCACTGTGACAGACCGTTCGCCCTGAAAATCTTTGACAAAGAGCTGGCCTGTTGCAGCCAATGCTTCAAGTGCCTCTGCATCGCGGCGCCAAAGCACCACATCATGCCCTTTTTCCGCCATTTCTAAAGCCGCTGCATAGCATCCGTGACCGCCGCCAAGTACTGTAATTTTCATCTTGAATCCTCCTGATTAACTAAATTCATCATAGAAAATTACTTAACTCATCACTTCCCCATATGCGAATGTACTATTCAATTTACGAAACTGAAATGTCTAGAATACCCATTAGGCCGCACGCATTTTTAAGGTTTGTGAAGGCAAGCAGCCGTAACGCTTTTTGTAAATCGTGGAAAAATGTCCAAAACTTTGAATTCCATTGTTGAGCAGAATATCCGTCACTGTTTCATTTTCATGGCTATTCAGCAATGCTTGATGCACCAGTTCAACACGCATGTCGCGTATATATTCAATCGGTGTTTGCTGAAAATACTGGTTAAAACCCTTTTGCAGAGTTCGGCCCGTCACACAGCAATACTCACTTAAAGCAGGCAAAGCAATATTGTCTTTAATGTGCTGCTGAATATACTGCTGGGCTTTTTTCATATACGCAGGTAATACACGCTGGCGCTGTTCATTCAACCGCTGACTGTAATTATTCGGGACTTTTAACAAAATCAATTCAATTAAATATTGGGTAAAGCTTGCAGAAATAAAGCTCCAATTTTGAATATTGTAATAGGCATGACATAGATAATTCAGCGTTTCAAGAATAGAGCTTAAGCCTTCATCGGTACACGGCATGCCGCTGTCAAAAATCACAGCTTCTGTACTTGTATAGCCCAGCATTTTAAAGAGCTGAGTTTCAACATCTTGCTGTGTTAATTTTAAAATAATATTGCGGCAACGGTGATTGGTAATAATTCGGTTTTTACTGTTTGGATGCGTCACGGTCATAATACCAACCGACTGCAATACCTGATGCTGTGCATGCTCAACTTTGCACTGGCCTTCCAAGGTGATGCGAAACAAATAATTTTGTGCTGCCTCATCAATGGTAATCGCCACAGGCGCACTATATTTCAAATCATACAGTGCCGAATTACCAAAACTAAAGCCATTTAAGCGCGTATTTAAACTGGCAACCGCTTCAACATCAAACTGGTGCGGACATAAATAATGGCTGATCTGATCTTTAATGGTTTGATAATCATCTGAATTGAAAAGTAAAAATTCATCAAGATAATGCAAATGATTAAAATTAAGCAATTGATTCATCTCCGCACTCCATTATCGGCATTGATTTAATGCAAAAGCCCATGTCTTAATAATGGGCAATTGCATATTTTATCGCTTAAGGCTTTTCAGCGTTCAATTCAAGTTTTTGGCAAATGCCGTCGTTTGAACCCAATACTTAAAAAAAACATTAAGCAGAATGTTCTCGCTGAATACTGTCTGCAAAAGCCTTGCATCCTTTCTTTAATAAAATAAAGGACAAGATGCAGGCAATGCCGCCCACGATGGATAAAGATGTTCCAACCATCAGCGGGTTCTCAAAAATTTTATCTGTTACCAATGCAACTAAAGTGGTTCCAATTCCGACTGCCACCAAGTTGCTGATCAGCAGAAAAATTGCCGAGATTTGCGCACGCAATTGGTTTGGCGCCAACATTTGCATTGCTGTTGTTGAGATTGGCATTGGGAAAGATGCAAAGAACATTGCAGGCGCGAGTAAGGTCACTGCTAACCAATATTCAGAGACCTGAGTAAACGCCACTAAAGGCAATACCAAACCGAAAATCCCAATGACACCGGTAATCATTGGCGCATCTTTACGACCTTTTTGAATCAACCAATCATTCAGCCAACCTGCACAAAATACACCGAGAGTATTGGCAACCAGCAAAACTGTACCTAACATATAGCCAGCTTCAGTCGGCGTCATACCGAATTTACGCATAAAAAATGCAGGCGACCAGCTGATTAAGCAATACAAAGCCATTGCATAGAAAGTAAAACCTAAATAATGGCAAGTGAAGGTTTTACGATGCTTTTTCAAAAATGTAAATGCAGCACGGATAGTAACTTTTTCAACTTCACCATTTGCATTTACACTTTGCCCTTTACGCTTTGGATCACGCACCGTCAAAACAAATAGTAGGCCAATAAATATCCCAGGTAAGCCAACCAAAATAAAGGCCATTTGCCAGGCTTTTACAGCACCAAAAACTGGAATTTCGATGAGGCTTAAGTCTTTCAGCAAACCAATCACATAGCCGCCTACTAAAAATGCGATACCGCCGCCCACAAAAGAGCCAATCGAGTACACTGCGACTGCGCGACCCAATTTGTCTTTACTGAACATATCACTGAACATGGAATATGCAGCAGGTGATAAAGCGGCCTCTCCAACACCGACACCCATTCGGCTAAAGAAAAGCTGAAAAAAATTTTTACTAAGACCGCAAAGTGCAGTGGCAATGCTCCAAAAAATAATTCCAGCTGCAATAATTTTTGGACGTGAAAAACGATCTGCCAAGTACGCTAACGGCAAGCCCATAAATGCATAGAACAATGAAAATGCTAAACCGTGCAATAAACTAAATTGAGTATCCGAGAGGTTTAAATCGGCTTTAATGGGTTCAATCATTAAAGCTAAAATTTGCCGATCAATAAATGAAAAGATATAGGCCAGCATACAGAGTAAAACCACATACCATGCATATACGCTCGATTTCTTATTTACAACTACTGCTCGATCACTTATAGAACTATTCATGTAATGCAATCCTTGTATGATGACTCAAGTTCCTCATAAGTCATATTTCCTTTATTTTCTTGATCAAAACAAGAAATGATGTGTTCACGATAAACCTTTAACCGCCAGCACTTTTAATGCGCTCTTCCTAGCGAGATTTATTGTTAAATCTAAAACCTCAAACTCCGTGACCCTGTATATAGAATATATTCACTTTTACATGTATATTTCTACATATTTTTAAGTATAAAAACATACCTTTTTGATTGGTTTTTGTCATTAGATATCTTTTAAATCACATTATTTTTTACAAATTTTATTGAATTTTACATGGATTTTTTGATTTATTGCATTTGCGGATATCTTTCATATAAGGAAATAACTCATGACACTTTCTCAGGAAAAGGGAGTCAAAAAGGCTTTGTTGCACAAAGATTTAAAAGACAGTACTCTGCTGATTTCAACAGAATTTAAGTAGTAACTTGGATGTGAGGACGCCCTAATTTTGTAAATCTGTTCAATACGGCTATGCGTGCATGGATCTCATTCATCTGACTCGGAAAACTCTTTGCTGTTAATTTCTCACCTGAGAAGCACTGCTTCGTAAGATTTGATGCAATGCATCTTGGTTTCCACCAAACTTCGATGATGATATCCAGACCACTTTTTCCAAAGCGATCTGCCTAGCCGTTTGATTGTCTTTCATAATTCGTTCCGCTCTATAGACCTCGCTTGCTGATCTTTCCAAGGCTTTGCATTCTTCCTTGGAGGAATCACAGCATGTGCATCTCGATCTAAAATGACTTGTCGGCAATGCTTTGTGTCATAAGCACCATCGGTATAAACAGAATCAATTTGTTCATCCAAGGAAATTTGAGCAAGTAAATCTTCGAGCACTTGCGAATCACTGACATTATTCGTTGTGAGCTGAACTGCACGTATTTGAAGAATTTTAGCATCTATAGCAATATGAAGCTTACGCCATTGGCGACGATATTCTGGTCCATGTTTCTTACGTTTCCATTCACCTTCACCTAAAAACTTCAAGTCAGTTGAGTCTATGATGAGCAATATATTGCGCAAGGTAGCCCATCACTACTTTTTTGATAGTTAATCGCAATATCAATATACTTTTGCCTTTTGCATATGTTCGAATAATCTGGCGTTATCCAATTTAATCCAGAGAGTTTAATCAAGCTTTGAACAAAACCTGTGACCATGCGTAATGAGAGTCTGAATAAAGATTTGATCATTAAACAGCATTGAATAGCGGTGTCTGAGTAAGTTTGACTTCGACCTTGTTGGGCTTGTGGTTGTGCATACCACTGAATGTTTGGATCAAACCAAATAGAAATATTTCCTCGATTAATAAGGGCACGATTGTAGGAAGACCAGTTGGTTGTACGATAGGTTTTAGGAGCAGATTTATTCATTTTGAAATTATAGGACTGAATAAACCTTCTAGGTTAGATTTGTGCAACAAAGCCGTTCTGCATTAGCCTGTCATACCGATTGGCAGTTCCTCGTAAATATTTTTAATCTTGTTAATGCATTTTCCATTAAATACCTAATTTTATATAAACACCAATCCATATGTTGCTTACTAGATTCAGACTTACATTTCTTTAGTATATTTGCTTTGGTTTCGGTTTTCTCAATTTTTCTCTAAATAATTCTGAAACATAACTCCTATCTGCACACAATATTTCTGTTTCTTTTAAATCCAAAGCATCAAACACAAGATGCCTGTTGCTGAGAATATATTGAATCAAGAGTTTAATCCTGATTCTTTAAATCAGACATGGGGCTTGCTATCACCAATAATAAATTCAGTAGGATTTCCATCCGCATCCACAACTAAATGGATTTTAGAACTATTTCCACCAAAGTTATTAGAAATAGTTTGGTCTTTCACTCCGGTCGTATGTTGATGCACTCGCATATGAGATGCATCAATAGAAACCTATTCTAGATTTGCATCATTTGATAATAATTTAAAGACTTAGACCATTGATTATGCGCCAGCATTGTTGTAATACATAACAAGAAGGAATGTGGTTTGTCGATTGAATTTTACTTTCTCACTATTTTTTATACAACAAATGTCAACAGCATCTAACTTTTATAAATATATATTATAAAAAAATTGTTTTTAATTAACATTAATTATTTTACTAGGTATCACCAAGATTATACTATCAGACATATTTTAAAGAAAAGAAGTGTAGCAAGTTGCTACACTTCTTGATTTTTCTCTACCAACTCTTTCAATAGATTTTCTAATTTTTCCAAACTAGCATCATCAAAATGAGAAATTTTTAAAGAAACCTTTAATAACTTATCATTAAATTTAATATTTCCAGCAACTTTCCCAGCATATTCAATTTTTTTTACAAGCGATGTTGATGGAGAGTCATTATTATCTTGAACTAGATATTTCGTAGCTTGTGCAACAGCCTTAGTTTGCTCAAGTTGGCCATTCTTTACTTTTGTCCAAACAGTTAACAAGGCTTTTTCAGCACGTTGTTTTATTTCGTCGTGATCTGCAAGAAATTTTTTAAAAGCTGTTGCAGCAGTTCGACCTAATAACTGGGGCTCATTTACCAAATCATTCAAGATGGCTTTAGGCAACTTTTCAAAAGATAAATATTTATACATGTCTTCGCGATTTAAGCCTAAAGACTTCGCTAAACGTTGTTTATTTTTCTTTAAATTTTCATCCAAGCCTACTAGACCAATATAGATTTCGAAGTCTGTTAAATCCTGGCGTTTTAAATTTTCAGCTAGTGTAAGTAGTGAAGCCTCTTCATTATTTGCATCAATAATAATTGCTTCAATGGTCGATTTTTTTAGAATTTCATGCGCACGTAATCGACGTTCACCTGCAATCAGTTCAAATTTTAAATTTTCAAGTTTACGAACAGTGATGGGTTGCAACAAACCAACTTCATCGATCGATTCAGCCAGTTCTTTGATTTCCTGCTCATCAAATTTTCTACGCGGTTGATAAGGACTCCGTGAAATGTCTTCAATGGGGACATTTCGTCTAAATTCCTTTAATTCCTTGATATTATCTTTTTGAGCTAATTGATGCTTTTGAGTATTTTGTTTCAGCTTTTGAGCTAAAAGTTCTTTTGCAGTTGCCATAAAATTCTCAATCAGTTAACTTTAGCTAAAACTTCTTTAGCTAAACTTTCAAAAGCCTTTCTAACCTTTCCACTTTTGTCTAGCTTAAGTAAAGACTGCTGCATAATTGCGGCTTGATTTACTTTTGTACTTTGTGGAATAGTCGTTTCCATAATATAGCCCACTTGCTTAAATGCTTCATCACGAATGAGTTTACAAACATTTTGTCTCTCATCGTGCTTAATAAGTAGTGCACCTAATAATTGTAGCTCCGGATTGATTCGCTTTATTTTTTCTAAATGATTAAGTAAGTCTGTAACACCATATAGACCATATTGTGAGCCAGATTCAATCGGGATAATTACATGTGTTGAAGATGCTAAAGCATTACTCGTCAATAGTTTTAAACTTGGAGGGCAGTCAATTAAAATAAAATCATAAAGATCTTTTAATAGTTCTAATTTTGTAGTGAGTTCTTCTGATGGTCTTGGCGCATCTTCTTTTAATTGGTCCTCAGTTTTTCCTAAATTGAGAGAACCATAAATTAGTGAAACATTATCAAAATTAGTATCTTCTTCTAAAGCGTCAGTAAGTAATGAGACATCACCTACTAATAACTCAGCGGTTGTTACTCCAATTTCACTTGGATGTTTTAAACCAATATGCAAGCTAGCATTTGCTTGAGGATCTAAATCGATCACAAGCACTTTTTTTCCTAAGTTTGCTAGCTCAGAGGCTAAATGAACAACTGTTGTTGTTTTACCACAACCACCCTTGTGATTCGCAACAGCAATAATTTTTGCAGACATACTTGTCAAATCATTCTATATTTACAATTACTATTAATATAAATAACTTTGGGCTAAGTTACTACACCTTTTAAATTTAAAACAGTCATTTGTATAACGCTAAAGCAATTTTAAATTTAAAGTTTTATATAGCTAGCTTATTTAATAATTAATAGTAATTAATAATTAAGTTAATTAATAATTAAGTTGATATTTTTCATTTAAAAACAATACTATATCAACTTTAAGGTGGAGGGTTTGTCATCTTAAAGTGGAAGAGTTGTCTTCTATAAGTGGAAAGATGATCACTTAAAAGTGGAATATATGTCACTGTAAGGTGGAGTATTTGTCACTTAAAAGTGGAGTATTTGTCACTATGGTGGAATGTTTTTCACTGTTAATTATAAAATATATGTATTATCATTTAAAATATATATAAAACAATTATTTATAATGTTGATAACTTAATTAATTTAAGTGCAAGAGTGGAAAAAAAATCACTTACAAAAATAATATTGTGGATAAAGTTGCAAGACTTTTTTTTACTACCCCATTTTTTGATATATTCATTGATCTAAGAGTGGAAAGAATTTCACGCACTCACCCTAGAATGCAGATATTTTGTTCTTATGACTAAACTCGATATTTTTTTTCAGTGATCTGCGTTTTTAAAGGTGGAAAACTTGTCATATCGAAATAGGTTAATTGATTATTTAAAATCCACTATGGGTGTTTATTCATCAATCCGTATTTCTATAAAGAATCAAAAACATCTAAAAGTGGAGTGTTTGTCATCTTGGAGTGGAATTTAAAAATATATTTCCACTTTAATGGATTTTTACCTAAATTTGGTGACAAGTATTCCACCTTAGGTTTTTTAGGTGAAAGTGTTGAATCTTTTTCCACTTTTTTATATAACATGCATAATCAAGTTAAGCACACTTAAAATAGTTAATACACTTTATGTCAGAACTAAGCCATAACAAAGAAGAGCTGGATTCAATCCCGTACTGCATAGGTAATATTCGTCACAATGGGGTTGTAAGTACTAGTAATCGTTTGATACGACCTATTGAATTGTCAGCGAATGAATATAAAGCACTTTTATATGCGATGGCTGTTGCCAATTACGGTGAGAAGAATCATATCGATAAAGAGATTAGTGAACAAACATACATCTATCTGTATAAAGATGATTTAGCTGAATTACTGGGATTAAGTAAGCGAAATTCAATTAATGTAGCCATTGATCGAATTTACAAAGAACTTTCATCCCGTGTGGCGCATTTTGTAATTGAAGAACCTGTAGATGATATAAAGAAAAAGACTAAAAGAGTTCACTCGGTTGTCCCTATTATCCGTGAGTTAAGATGGGAAGATGATTCAAAGAATGCACTTCAAATCAGATTTACCAGTGAAGTATTACCTTACTTTACTCAATTAGCTGGTGGTAATTTTACGACATACCAACTAAAACATTTATTTGCTCTAGATTCAGTTGCAAGTATGAGTCTTTATACCTATTTCATAAAAAACGAATTCAAATTTAAGACTCAAGAAATCTATGAAGTTCCATTATTATTAGAGAATCTCAAAGCTCTAATTGATATAAATGAAACTAAATATGACCGTTGGGTCGATTTTCGACGTTATGTATTAGATAAAATTGTAGCTGAAATTAATGAAAACACCGATCTACAGTTAGAATATGAAACCATTAAAAAAGGACGCCCTATTGTAGGCGTAAAATTTAAACTACATCATCGTGGTTTTGAAAAGCCTGTAATTGAAAATAAAAAGGCCGAAAAATTAAAGATCTACTTAGATGTTCCATTTGAAGATAATGCTGAGGTAAAAGATCTAGGTGCAAAATTCGATACCACTGTACGTTCATGGTATATTTTTAATGATGATGCTAATTATTTACAGCTTGAAAAGTGGTTTAAGACTGTAGGTTGCCTCACAGACTCTCAAGCAAACGTTGTTATCAATGATTCATTATTTCAAATGGATTTTGCTGAAGTAGGAATGAGCTTAAGTGACTTTAAGCGAAAAATGAAAAATAAATTGAAAACTGATAGTAAATTTGTGGAAGACATCAAGGATCGTCTAAATGAAATTTTCGGAAAGGATATTATTTAGGAGTGTAGCAACTTGCTACACTTTTATCGGCTATTCTTAGTTCAAAGAAACCACTTATAACTTTAATTAGAAAAACAATTTTACGACATATTGATCTAATTCATAAACGATCTGTAGGCTAAAGGTGATAAGAGTATTTTTTGAAATAAATATTGAAATTAGATAAAGTGGATTTTATCATCGATATGATTGAATATTAAATTTAAGATGAAAAATGGCGATCTAGTAGTTAATATGATGAAGGAATTCTATTTAAATCACCATTTTTCTAAAGAATTAATTTATAAATCTTAGATTCTCAAATGAAGTGCAACAGAGATTAAATTATTGTAAAGAAGCAAAATAAGCTAGCATTTTGCTTTCGACCGACCAAAGTCAAAGTTGTATCATGGACTATACTCATCTTACCCAAGAAGAAAGATATCAGATTTCTACATTGTTACGTGAAGGATTTTCTAAACGTTACATTGCTTGGAGACTGAATCGTTCACCTTCCACTATTCCTAGAGAAATTAATCGTAATCGAGCGAGAAATGGTTACTTCGCTAAACATGCTAATCAACTCGCTTTAAGACGCCATTGCTACAATCCCAAAAGAATCCCTGATGAAATATGGACACATGTCATCTTTTATTTTGAACTCCAAGGGAGTCCTGAACAGATTGCATCTCGTGGTCAGCTGGCTAATCGTAAAAGCATTCATGATAGACCGATTGAGATTGAACGCCGTCATCGTTTTGGTGATCTAGAGATAGATACGATTGTGGGTAGGAATCATCAGCAATCATTGGTCTCGATTGTAGATCGCAAAACAGGTTATTTGTGGTTGAAGAAGTGTAGGTCAGGCAAAGCAGAGGAAGTCTGCCAAACAACAATCAGTTTACTTGAGCCGAAAAAGATCAGCTCAAAATGATTACCGCTGATAATGGTAAGGAGTTCAGTCTGCATGAATATGCAGCTCAAGCATTAGAAATAGATTTGTATTTTGCAGATCCTTATAGTGCTTGGAGCGAGGCAGAAATGAAAATACCAATGGCTTAGTCAGACAATACATTAGAAAAGGAAGGAACTTAAATCAGTATACAGATGAATACATCTCAGAAATCACTGATCGTATCAATCATCGTCCAAGAAAGAGACTCGGCTTGGAAGTCCGAGTCAGGTATTATGGTAAGAGCATGGTGTTGCACTTCAAATGCTAATCTAAGAATAGAATAAAATTTCATTTTTATTTGCATAAAATATTTATAGATACTTGTTTTTAAGCATGTAAAAAAAAATTGGACGAAGCTTTTTTTTTAAAGCTTTCTCAATAATATAATTTACAGATGAAGAAGCCTGCACCTAAAATCTCCGTACAATCTTCGTCCTTGTATTTTCAAGTACTAATCAAGCAAAAAATTGATCCTAAGATACTATAAGCACAGCTACCAGGCTTGCTCTGACGCAATCACACTTATTCTGATAAAGGGATTCAAGGCTGCTTAAGGATTAAATTTCTATTTAGATTGTCTATAAAGATGCTTACTCGCTTTGTCCACAATCTGATTAAACTTGATAGTTAATGGACTCATAATCCGTTGGTCGACAGTTCAAGTCTGTCTGGGCCCACCATATAAAACAACCACTTAGGTGTACTAATCCTAAGTGGTTTTTTTGTTTTTAGATTCTGGTAAGCAAATGGTAAGCAGATAAAATCAACTTAAACAAACAGTTTCTTTCTATAGTTCTACTAGGTTTGGATGTGTGCTTGGAATGAAGTCTTGAAGTTTCGGGTGAATGCGGAAATCTGCTTCGGCTTTTGTAGATATCTCTTTAACTTCACTAGACCAGTTTTTCCTTCTGTATTCTCGCCAATTTAATTTAATTTTGAGTGGTCGACTGTATCCTTTTAATTCTATAAGGAAGATCTGATCACATAATTCATCAAATAAAAAGACATGTGAACGATGGAAGTGAGGATTTCTTTTTAGTAATAACTCTAATGAATTTATGAGAAGTGAACAGCAATCATTAGAAAGAGCGGTACTATTAATGGTTACTCCCCAGTGATGCAATAAATACAATGCACATAGGCTGTCGAGTGAGCCATAGCTTGCTATATGTTTTAAGCAACTCTTATCAAAGTCTTTAATACGTCCATTGGATGAAATGAACTCTACGATATAGTGAGGTAAAGTAGCTAATTCTAATAATATAAGATCTTCATCAACTATTTGATATTTCAAAATTTTCCATAGAGGATGGTTAATAATATTAGATGAGCCAATACATTTATATTCAACTGTACTTATCCAATATTTTTGTGGTGTAGATAAACCAAATTTATACTTTTTAAATAAGCTTTTTACATCGTGTTCTTCTGGGTATCCATAAAAAAACTTCTCCATATCATAATCATTTTTATATCTACCAGAATGTACTAACTGATTATAAAAAAAGTCATACCAGCTTATCGTTTTTGCAAAATCAATCCTGGTTCTTCTCGGGCGACCCATACATCACTCTGACTAATTAAAGTTCAAATCATTTTAATTCTAAATTAGGAAAGAAAAAACCTATTTTTGTAATATTACTTTCCAAATTTAGGTGTGTTTTGATGGCTTTAAATCAACACGGAAATAAAAAAATGTCATTTAAGCATAAACATAAGCCGATTACAGATGATTGGCTTTTATTGACTACTAGAGAGACAGCTAGGCTTTTAGGGTATGCAGAACAGACTTTACGTAAGTGGGCTTTATATGAAAATGGCCCAATTAATCCTATTAGACATGGACGTACTTTTCGTTGGGGTAAGGCGAAAGTCTACAAATTTGCTTGCTTAAAAGAAGACTGATTTTGAAGATGGTATGGACTAATTGCTCATACCTATTTACTAGGTTTCAACATGCAAAAAAAATCATTTGAAGTTCTGATCAAACTCAGAGCACTTTTGATATTAGATTTACCAGACTTTATTCGAGGTTTTATCTTGAATCTTAAAAACAAGCTGGATGCTTACATCAAAAGAACTCTTAACACGGGGGCGAAATCGAATAAAGCCGTTGATGAATTTGAGGTCCTAAAATGGTTAATCCATAAAATTCCTCTAGATCTGCAACAGGTCGACAAGCACAAACAGAAACATGTCCATGCTGTGCTGTTTACCTGTTTTTTTACTCAATTATCCGAAGCCTTAGGTCTGCGGTTATCACAGCATATGCGATCGGATCCAAATCTGCAGCGTCATGTTCAATTGAGTGCCAGCACCTATAAAAAATACTTCAAGTTGCATAAAGACTTGAACCTCAAGTTAGAGCAAAACCAAATTTTCAATTTTTACCCTAAAAAATTATGGTGATTTTATGAGTCAAAATGATAAATCGTCAGAGTTAGACGAAGAAACCAAATTATTGGAAGAATGGGTCAATCAGTTCCTGAGCGAAAAAAAACAAATTTTGAATCAGCTCCTTGCGCAAGATCAGCAGGCACAGGAACTGTATGCTGCTGCTCACAAAATACATGTGGTGATTAAAAATAATCGGATAGTGACACAACAGAAATTATTAGCAGGCTTAACGCAATGGACTAAAAGTGCATCTATAGGACAACTAAGCGACCAACAAAAAGCAGCATTCATCTATTCCTATCTTTTGACTGCAGTCTTGTGCGAAATGCTGAAGGGAATCATCTTGTTAGAGCCTCAGATTACAAGGGATGAAAAGGGTGAAAAAAAGGTTATTCTAAATAATTGTAAAAACAACAATAAAATCAATACAGTATCTTATAATTTAAAACTTATTTTGCAAAAGCAGTTATCGAATACTGAGAAAAATAAACTGTTGTATAAAAAAGTTACACGAAAACTCCAAGCTATGGATGAATTTGATGCCAACGAGTTAAAAATTCTTTTAGAGCGTAAAACAATAAAAAATGATTTTGAACAGCTTAATCTTGGCCGCTATATTCAACAATTTATTATTGTTTTCAACGAGATTGCCAATAGTAGATTAAATTCAACAGTAATTAATGTTCAGGCTTTAATTAACGATATTAAAAAGGGCATGACCTATAAATCTGATTCAGGCACATCATCGTTGGATGTAGAGAATGAGGATACTGGACAAGATACAGACGTCAATATTTCTGATCCTGAACAGGATGAGATCGCCAAGCGGGTGAAGGGGAGTTTCTCTGACGACAAACAGAAACAGCTTGAAAAGCAAACTAAGCGAATTCAGCGACGTGACTTAGCCTGTAAAACTAATCCGCTTTATCTGAAACCCAGTTTATTAACTGAGGTATATCAGCGATTGCACGAGTGTTATCAAGAAAATACGAGAAATGATGCATATCAATCGGCTCTAGCTGTGTGTGGTCTGATGTGTCTCTTGACCGGTCTGAGTCCAACGGTCTTTCAAAAGATCAAGTATTTGATTGGTATTGGTAGAATTAAAAAAAAATCAGTCAAAAAAGTCATCCATTATTATTGGGTGATCGATCCTAAGTTGAATGCCAATCATTCCGGTGCCATGCAAGATAAAGCACAGCGTTATAATCGGGCCTTAACCCTAGAATGGCGCATACCAGCACCCTGGATCACCAGTTTAGAGGCTTTAGAGGAACCTGAATTTTGTGTGATTGAGTACAATAATTTTTTGCGGGAAGTCTTTAAAGAGCATCAGATTGGTGAAATCACCTGCGGGATGTTAGAGCGACAAATCTATTTCCATCTGGATATGGAGACTGGTGATAACCTAGTCGCACACTTGTTGGCTAATCGAGATACTCATCATATCGTGCAATGGAACTATGAAGGGCGTCAGATCGATCAAATCGACCAGCATTTTCAAGGCTATATTAATGTTCTATTAGACCGTAGAAAAGGTGATCCATGGATTGAGAATGAACACCCTGGCCATATTTTTCATCGTGAGGAACGTATTGGTAGTCAGCGATGCTGGACTGTAGAGGCCGCGAGTGAATTTTTTAATCAGCTTTATCATTTTGTCAAAAACACATTAGCCAATACTCAAGCGAATCTGATCGAGAAGCTGAATGCTTACAGCATTTGGATGTGGCATCTTTCCTTAATCTGCCTGACGGTACGTCCAATAGTCGGCATGCCGGGGTTACTCAAACATTACGATCCTAAGGCACAACTGCTTTATGTGCATGATAAAAAAACTGATTCACGAAAAGTAGGACGTCCTGTTCCTGTTACAGGCTACTGGCAGGATCATTTCAATGCATATCGAAAATATCTGACGCAAACCATCGAGACACTCGGGATAACTAGTTTTAAAGTGAAATTGGAAAATGATGGTTTTATGCTCTATGTCATCTCACATCCTCGGATCAAGTCCCAAAAAGGTCAGGTGAATCTTGCGGAAGTCGTGGAGCATTTGGAGTTACAGCCCATGTCTGCTGATTTTGTCACGAATTACCTTAAAGAGACCGTGCAGATTTATAAAAACTGGCCAAGGCATTTCACTAAAAATCATCTCGCCTTGAGTGGTGACATTCACAATACGCTATATACCCATGATAAGCAAAGCATGGGATTCAGTCACATTTCTGGGTTAAGCCCTTATTTCTACAAACACGACATTCAGCAGCAAGTTAAAAGCTTGCTCAACAAACTAGAAATCGCAAAGCTTGAAGTGCTTTAAAGGACCATCTTGTGCTTGATACATCACTCGTTACGCAATTAGAAAATGCCATTAAAAGAGAAATCGCCGACATTTTTAAAGAAACTTCTCAGCTGATCACTGCTACATACACAGATGTAAATTCTGACCTTGCTCAAATTGATTTTAAGTGGCTTGATCAGCAAATTCTGGACAAGTTCAATAACCATAGAGCAGTTTTAGAGCAGCTCTGCCAAACATCCAAATTTAAGGACAAGGCTGCAGATTACCTTCAATTCTGTTTTAAACAAGTGAAACAGATTTGTAAGGAGAAAAACCAGCAGTGGCAAAAGGATTACCCATCCTATGCCGAGAGCTATGAGATTAAGTTGCCCGATTGGATCGTCTACACACCTAAACGTCTAGACAACGTTTTTTCAGGACGAAAGTTACAGCAGGGTACTATGCTCGTCGAGGTAAAAGAAAAACTGTATGTGAATTGGGCGGATTATCTCAAACAAAAAACTCAAGGTATCCTCTTATACTCTACGGCTAAAGAGCAACAAAAATTAATGAATACCTTGTTTGAATGTCTGTGTATTTCATTAATTTTTGATCAGGGATGCATTCAATCTGAACGGTTGCTGGCGATTCATGATGCAATTTTTAAAATGAACCTGGATAGTGGCTTGCTTCCGATCTATTCAGGTGACGAAAAGGTTCAAAAAGCTTATGTCTTTTCATACACGTTGCCCTCGACAAAGTATGGCAACATCTATCGTCAGGATGGCGAAGAAGAGGCGGAGTTATGGCAAACCCAAAATATTTATTTCAATGCCTTTGCGATGCTATGTTATCGACGGATTCAGGAGCTAATTAATAGATCGCAAGGGCATGAATTACAAAGCACTTCGCCATTGCTGTGCTGGGAAAAAGAACAGAGTGAAATTGAAACGGGGAATCAGCCTGAAGCCTTACTGCTAGAAAAACTTAAAATCCATTTAAACATTGTACTGAATATGGCGGAGGAGGGGGACTCTAGAAAAGGACGTGAGGATCAGCCATTTACACAGCTTAATCACGTGAAGCTATTTTTAAAAGGCTTGGAAAAGACCGGTTTTGCCATTTTTAAGCATATGGATTATGTCTTGTGGCAAGAGATTCCTAATCTGGATGTGTTAAGTGCCAGTGTACTGAACAATCAGATCATCACTTCGCCTTTAATCTATGAGCAGTATACACAGCTCTATGATCAACCCGATAACTGGAAAACCATTCAGACCAGAATTAGAAACCTTGGCAAAAATAACCAATTTTTAGAATTGGAGATGCCTACAGTTACAGTCAAAACATTTCATGATCGACGAACCGGTCAACGTCATGAGCTGAAATCCTGGCTTTTATCTTTTCATCAGGAAATCAAACCCAAACAGCTTGCGGATCAACTCCAAGAAAGCATCCAAAAATCTGAGGACTATAAATCTGCGTATGAGGCTGGAAATGGCGAGTACCTAGATTATGTAGTGGCTATTGCACATTTACGCGTGTGTCAGTGGTTAGAAAACGAATTTGCTTATCATAGGAAAGCAGCTATTAAAGTCTCAACAATCAAGCGTTACTATAGTAGTTTTGTGCTTGACCTACTTTGTTATGTTCTAGAACAGCAGATCAATCTAGATACAGCCACTGAAGAGCAGTTTGAGGAAATGTATCGCACGATTGTTGAAGAAAAACTGCTGAATGATCAGAAAAATCATAAAACGACCGCCCAAACCAACAACAATAAAAAATACAATACCTCGGGTTATGCCTTTGATCGGCTGAAAGCCTTTCACCAATACTTAGTCAAGAATCATCGTGCACCGATTGTGCAATATTTATATCAACGTCAAAGTGACGGTTTATTTTTAAAAACTAGACTCATTAGTCCGCAGATGTTTCAATTGATGATACGGATTCTTAGAGAATACCCAGAAGCTTTGGGTCTGACTGAGCAGGATGCAACCTGTTTAGAATGGGTCTATACATTGGCATTTAGACTGGGCTTGCGTATTGATGAAGCTGCCGGGATCTGTATCGATGATTTTGTATCTCCGCAGTTACGAAAACATCCTGACAATCGACAGCTCTATTATGTGTTTGAATCCGCTTTAGATCAGCAGAAAGACGATCGATCTGACCATAAAATGAGAAAAACAATGGGTGATATTGATGATCTCACCCTTAGGATTCGTCTAAATTCTGAGCGTGATCTGAAAAGTGATAATGCCACGCGTCAGTTTGATTTAGTTCATTTTTTAGCACCGGACGAGTTCACAGGATTTTGTCGCTTTTATCAAAACCTGTTACCTGGCTCTAAAGCGATTGCAGCAGTCTGCAATAGAAAAACCAAACAGCTCTTTATGCTGGGTGAACAACCTTTATCCAGTACAAATTTATCAAAAATTACCAAGTTGCTGTTTAATACTGTATTAGGGACAAACGATCATCAATATACCTTTCATGCTTTCAGGCATAGTACCGCTTCACATTTGGCTATCCTTTTAAAAGGTAGCATAGCACTGGTACGTTGTTTTACTGACTATGATTCCGAGTTTGGGCGTAAGCTTAAAAAGCACATTTTACCCAATATGAAGGATGCTTCATCGCGTAGTGCACAAGCCTGGTCTCGACTTGCGCATCTGATGGGGCATGAAGACATTCGGATCACTGCAAGACATTATCTGCATCATCTGAATATCCTGATTGCTGACATGTTTTATCAAGCAAACCGTGAATATTCACCTCAATTGATCAAGGCATTATTAGGCGATAGTCAGTTGATGCATCGCGATTTCAAAGTTGAATTTCAGTCGAATGAAAGAGATATTTTAAAATTGATGAAGAAGATTCATTCACACACAGAAAATAATTCTCAAACTGCTACATTAAAGAGCAAGAAAAAGCAGAAGCAGCCTCAACAACAGGAAGTATTTTTATACCGTGAAACGTTTTTAGACGAATACCGGAAGTGGCGGGAAAAAAAAGAAATAGCAACGATCGATCCTGAAGTATTGAAGTTCATTCAATCGATCAGCCAGCCGTTTTCTCTCTATACAAATCACGTTAAAAATGATGCTAATCCTGAGGATCTTATCGGTTTTACTTGGAATAAAATGGTGATATGGTCTAGTCTCAATCAGATTGAGAAACCTTTTAACTTAAATAAAAATGTAACCCAGAAAGATCTTAAACATTTTTTTTATTGTTTAGAAAATAAAATTTCACTTGAAAAAGATCGTCCTATTTTGAATTTTAAGGCATCATCTGAAAATGACTTGATTGACTATCAAAGATTCTTAGATTTTATCAATAAACTTTATTCAAAAGATTCAGATAATTTTTCAAAAGATTCAGATAATTTTGAATGGGATGAATATAATCCGGGTGAATTTAATAATGTAAAAAAGGGCGAGGTGAAAATAAAAAAATATAAAATATGGAATAAAAAAGATAATAATTTTGTTCAAAAGATGCTGTTGCAAAGCGTCTTTTACAAGATGAAAGAGTGCTGAGAGTATCAAAAAAGAGTGCTGAGAGGTTCTATCAGAGGTTTAGCATATGAACGGAAATTTATCAAAAAAAATACATTGAAAACATATGGATATTGTTTTTAATTTTACAGCTTGGTTTTTCTGAGTATTGGTTTGCAGATAATCAGTTTTTTAGCGCTCAAAAATGGGGTAATTAAGAGTGAAAATCCTACCCCTATTCTTAGCTTTTTTTGAGTGATTTTAGACAGAAATGCAAATCTTTTTGAGAAATTTTTTAATATTTAATCTTTGTTAAAGTTAATAGAGGTATCTCGAAATTATTGTTCATTTAAATAATGTATTTTATTGGTTTTAAAGTAATCAATTGGATTGAGTGTTAATTTATAGTAAATGGGGTTTTTATGGTTGTGAAAATCTGTTTTAGAAGTTTATTTTAATTGATTGAAAATTTTTGGTATTTTTAAAAGAATGATTCTAGCTTTTAATTTATTTAGTAGGATGCTGTTTAAAACCTAAGTGCTGTGGTTATATAAAGACTAGAAAGATGGAATTATTCTAAAAAATATAAACTAGAGATATAACTCTTTCAATAATTTGATGCAATCCAACTTGGTTTACATCGGACTTTTGCGATGATCACCTGACTACTTTTTCCAGAATGTTCTTCCTAGAAGTTTGAATGTTTTTAAGAATTCATTTATTTATAAAGATCTCTATTAGATCTCTTTCATAAATCAAAAAACGATCTATCTTTTGCTGATTATTTGTACCGAAGAATCTTAAACAATCCTGCATAATCTGCGGATGAAATACATCGATTCAAAGAAGCTTTCAGAAACACAGTTCAAGCGATACACCGGCATCTCATGGTCAACCTTTGATTTAATGGTTGAGCAATTGAAAATGCATGTTCCTGCTAAAGGTAGACCACCTAAATTGAGCATAGAGGATCAGATTCTTCTATACTTAAGTTATTGGCGTGAATACCGAACATTGTTCCATGTCGCAACAAGTTATGGTGTCTCAGAGCCCACTGCTTTAAGAGTTGTCCGTCATGTGGAGGACTGCCTGATCAAGTCCAATCCAAAGGCCTAAAAAAAAAGAAGAAAAGCTATAGTGGCAAGAAAAAGACTCATACATTCAAAGTACAGGCCATCATTCATTATCAAACTCAAACAATCCTGAGTTTATGTAGCAGTCACGGTGCCGTACATGATTTTGAACTCTTCAAACGTAACTTGAATCAGATTCCTGCAGGTGCCTTTATTCTTGCAGATAAGGGTTATCAGGGAATTTATACAGTGTATCCAAATAGCTTGTTGCCATTAAAAGCAAAGAGGCGCTGCAAACTGGATCCTGAACTCAAAATCTATAATCAGGAAATCAATAAAAGAAGAATAGGGATTGAGCATGTATTCGGCAGTTTGAAAACCTTCGAAATTCTTGCTGAGCGATATCGTAACCGTGGAAAAAGACTAGGCTTAAGATTCGATTTAATTGCTGGAATCTATAATTTGGAACTGAGTAAAAAATGTCTTATGAAAGAAGTCTATTTTTTATCTTTCCATGATTCTATGTTTTTTTAGCAGAGTACAAGTATGTGCCAGTCGATCTAAAATGACTTGTCTGTAGCATTTCGTATCATAGACTCCCCATCAGTATATAAGGATTCAATGTGCTCCTCAGATGAAATGTGATTAAGTAAATCACCAGTGGGGGAGTACCTGATATTATTTGTTGTGAGCAGTGCCTTTTGGGATGGTTGAAGCAATATTCTAATGTGGAGCTTGCGCCATGGATATTGATATTCAGGTTGATGTTTATAACGTTTCCACTCAACTTACGTATTTTGAAATTTTGAATCAATCAATTTTTTGAATTTTTCGGTAGTATACAAGAGTTGTCAAATGGTGTGATGCAATTGAAATAGTAATCTCAGCGTTAAATAATTTAACAGATTTAGAAATCCCATTAATTGAAAAATGGAGGCGAACTAAATGAAGGATACGTATATAGAGGCAGATCATTGTATTCAAGAAGCTTTACAAGGGGGTATTGTCCACTTAAATGATAATTTATATTTTTTAAGTGCTGAAACAGCCTTACAACAAGTCCTTATACCTGAGCATGTTTGCTGTACAGCACCATACTGGATCATTGGATATGAGTTGCCTAAGCCGATTCAAAATAAACAGGAATTAGAGTCATTATTTGCATGGCATAACTTTTTTGTTAAATTTGCTAGCAATGCTGATGAATTTAAAGATTTCAATCCTAGAGATGAGTGATTAACCCTTATAGTGACTTATCCATTCTAATTTTTAAATTTATTAGTGCGAGCACATGATAACTTCTGTATCAACTAGATATAAAAGGATTATTTGTGAGTAGAAGTATAAAAAGGCAACTTGGTTTCTTTTTAATCGTACTTTGCGGATTCATTACATATAATTATATAGCTACTCGTCAAGCGGCAAATATGGAATTGAATTCCAACGTTCAAGAGCGAGAGCGAGCATTTATTCAGAAACGAGCTGAATACATAAAAAATCATGGCGAGACTAGTATTGCTGAGCAAGAGCTTCATCAGGAATTGGCATTCAGGAGTGGGCATGCTTTAATGAATAGTTCGTCTTCGTATCAGAGTGTTGAAAAGCAAGAACTAGAGTAATCTGTAAAGTGAGGAAAATATTATGGTACAGCAGATTGCTTCAAAAGAGAGCGCAAAAGAACAATTGGGTCCGCAGTAAAAAAATCAGCAAGATAAAATTCAGAATTTCTTAAGGAATTCTTCAACTGAGATTTCTTGTTCTACATAGAAAACACCATTTTGGTCTGCTTTCATTTTTTTAATAGAATTACCTTGGATTTTATGGATATCTAGTAGATCTTTAAGTATTTGATCTGCAATTTTATTTTTCCAATCATTTTCTGGATCTAAAGGAATCGACATGAGTTTCTCCTGGTTCATCGTGTAGAAGCTAAATCATCAGCCCTACAGGATGTTTGATATTAGAGTTGGTTTAAATTGTTTCAATACGAGTATGATACTTAAATTTCGATGATCAAATTTTCTCTAAACCCATTTTTTCCTTGCTCCTGAGGATACCCTAAAGGGTTGATCACTAATCTGCATCCATCGACTACAGTATCAATTGATGTATGCGTATGTCCTGAAATCCATAACTGAAAGCCTTTAACATCTAAATTATTAATAAAATAGGGGTTAAGGGCCGATGCAACAGGGTGCTTACCCCAATAAGGATCAAGACAAGCTAAATGAGGTGGAAAATGCGTAATAACGATCACATGATCTTGCCCTCTAAACTGCATAATATTTTGATGATATTTTTTAAATAGTTTTATGTAGTCATTAGTAGTTATAGTTCGGTTATCACTACCAATCATTATTTGATCAAAATCGTAAATCGATTGTTCAGCATCTTTTTGGGACTGTAAAAGTACCTCAGGATATGTAAGTGGTGAATTGGAGCGAAAGTTCGTAAACAGCGTGCCACCTACAAATATTTTATCTTGAATTTTGATATGGTTATCATCAAGTAGCGCATTTTCAGGGTAATTTTCTTTTAAAAAATCTACGACTGAATTGTAGTTAGAGTTGTAGTAATCATGATTGCCCAAAACAAAGATAAATTTTTTATTTAGAGATTTACATTTTTCGGCAAATTCATTTGCACCACTTAAGCGATTAGAAAAATCGCCAGCGTGAATAATGACGTCAGCTAGTTCTGATATCGAATATTTGGAATTATGAGTATCCGATAAAATTTGTAGTTTCAATCTACTTCCCTTATTAAAATACGCCGTTCAAATATATACATCTTCATTCGAATAAGTTTACATCAACTAAATATTAGAAATTATAAGATACTCATCTGTATCCTTAAGCCTATAAAAATATAGGTAATTATTTTTGAATCAATTGATTAAATATTAATCATAAAATTTGACCAATTAAATTTATGCACATAAGATAAAGATGTTACAGCAAAATCTGTGACCAGGCGTGGAAACCTGAATTTACTACAGAAGCAGTAAACCGCTTTGGCGGTTTTTTGCGTTAACTATGTTTAGTCTATCGTAATGGTAGGCCAAGCAGGGCAGTCTATGACTGGCCGTCTTCTGTAGTACGGTATTTCCACCCCTGTTTGGCTTGCCTCCATCTCGTGGAAAAGTTGGAAGCTTGTTTGTAATTAATTACTACAGGAACTAGACATGAACATTTTCTATAATATCCCTTATTTTCTCCAAGCTATTTCTTCTGTTCTTAAAGAATAAAATTTTCGAAATAAATTTTCGTCATGTTTAATTAATTTTACTTTTATAAATTTCGTAATCTTACGAGATATAGAGAAGTATTGCCTAGAGAAAATAAAATGGCCCGTACTAAGCTTTTAACCAATATTATTCAAAGAAAAATGATGGTACCTGACGAAATGTCGCATTCAAATCTGCACCATAACTTTGAAATATCACTTTATGACTTCGCCAACCATGAGATTCTAGAAAAACTATATAAAGCAGACAATCAACGCTCCACAGAGTGCTGGAGCCCTGCTGAAATTCAGGAGTTTATTCTAAACTGTTTGAATGATCGTAATGTCAATTTATGCGTTCGCTATTGGAAAGATGCTGCTGGTAATATTTATATCATCGATGGTGGGCACAGGATTTCAATTATCTATGCTTGGATCAAAAGATACTTTATTGATGAGCAAGTAATAGGAGCCCCAAAATTCACGGCACCACAAAAACGAGATATTCGTCAGATTCGTAATCGATTAGGTGGATTAGCTGATTTTCAAGAGTTATGTAGCGATTCTGAGTTTCAGCAAAAATTAAAATCAACCAAAATTAATTTTATTGAAGTCATTGGGACACCTGAGGAAGCTCGAAAAGCCTTTTGTTCAATCAATTCGGATACGAAACGATTAGATCCAGATGAAGAATATCATTTACAAAATAGGGGAAGTGATGCTTTTTATGTGATTTATGCGTGTTGTTATATAAACGATAATAAATCCAACTTGGCTGAACTGAATTACGAGCGGATAAATGAAGTGATTACTTTGGGTGAGCAAATTCATGATCATCTTTTTAAGATAATACTTTTAGAGCCGGATTTAACACACGGTAAAAAAATCGGCTTGGTCAATGAACTCCTGAATATCATGTTTGGTGATACTTGTCAGAATACTGTGAGTATAGACCAAGGTCAGCGTGTAGAAAATTTAATGCTAAAACTTAGAGTTGTGCTGTGTCGTATCGCTACACCAGCAATTAGTATTCGGATTCCAAGTCTGGGCTTACACCCAAAACTATATTTTTATAAAGATAATCGTTTTCAAGTGACATCCTTTTTGGCCTGGTTCTCTATCGTCTGTGAAATTGAAGAAGACTGTTTTGAAATACAGAATAAGAAGTTAGATTTTATTGGTTTTACCCGAGCACGCCGTGGTGTTGAAAGTTTAATTGAAAAAATTCCTGTGGCCATCAAAGAAACTGTAGGTAAGTTTGGTAGCGGGATCAGATCACATGAGCGATTGAAGAACGTGTATCAAGCCTTTATCTGTATTGGACTCAATATGGAATTAGATTTTGAAGATGAAGTTTGTTTGAACACCGTCATTCTTTCGATGAGTCAATCATTTGATTATATTAATTTTAATGATTTTTACCTTGACCGTTTTGGTGGTGATTATGATGAGAGCATTGTGGATGATGTTGTTAGCTTTGTGAAATCAGTAAGACTAACAAAGAAGAAAAAACCTCTAAATTTTTCACTCGCGACCAAAAAAAATCTTTATCAACGTGAGGAAAGGAAAACATGGAGCTATTGCGAAGTATGTGATAGCGCTCTATACCTTGAATCGACTGAAGTAGATCATCGAGAATCGAAAGCAGAAGGTGGTTACGGTGTTTTAGAAAATGGAGCAATTATTCACCCGATATGTAATCGTTTTAAGTCAGATCGTGCTTTGGAAGAAGTAAGAGCAGATTTATTTGACTAAAAAGATAAGGGAGCAAATGCTCCCTTATCTTTTTGTTTTTTAGTAGACTGGGATCAGTGTTTAGCCTAAGCAACCAATATGAAAACAATAGACTATTACAACCAATACGCAGATCAATTTTTACAAGCCACGTTGTATGTGGATATGGAAAGCCTATACCAACCATTTTTAGCTGAGTTGCCAGATTTTGCACGCATCCTGGATTTAGGCTGTGGCTCAGGGCGTGACACTTTGGCTTTTAAAAATAAAGGCTATCAGGTAGAAGCGATTGACTATTCAGAAGAGCTGGTCAAAAAGGCAACGATACTGTCGGGTGTTAAAGTGAAACTCCAAAGCTTCTATGATTTAAGTGGGGTTGCTATCTATGATGGAATTTGGGCATGTGCATCTTTGTTGCATTGTGAGCGCAGTCGATTAGTTGAGGTTATTGGAAAATTAATCTCTGTTTTGAAGCCAGGCGGTGTGCTGTATATGTCATTTAAGTATGGCAATAGTGATCGAGAAAAAGAGGGGCGTCAATTTACGGATTTAGATGAGGCTCAAGCAAATGATTTACTTGAGCAGTTTGATAATGTTCAACAGATACAGCAATGGATCACGGTAGATCAGCGACCTGATAGACAAGAAAAATGGCTTAATCTGCTTTGGAAAAAACATGCTTAATTTTATTCCCACTGCACAAGAACAACTCAAATTTCTAAAGAATATTCAGCTGATTTTACAGTCAGGGAGTTTTAGTAGTACTTATAAATTTGCATTGCTAATTAGCCTAAGCCGATTAGCTATTGAAAAAGGTGAAGATTCAGGTGAGAGTCTATCACTCGAATATACGGATATCGCTGAGAAGTTTATCGAGCTGTATTGGAAGCAAGCGGTACCCTATACCTTTAATGATGAAGGGCAGCTGATTTTAAATCAGAACAATGGTAAACAAGCTGCCATTGTGAATCGCATTATACAGCTTCGGCAAAGCTACTCTTCTTTGGGGTTATTAAGACGAGATTCATTGGTGTGGTTGAAGTTAGTTAAAGATGTCGCTCGCACTGTAAAAGACATGCCAGTCCGCTACTTGCAAAACATCAATGGTCAAAATTTTGAGTTTTTATATCAGCTTGATCGGTGTGGAAAGCAACTTATTCTTCTACCGCAAGTCATGTTTTGCTTAAGGCAATTCAGTGAGATCATTGAAGAGCTTTGCCAGAAACGTTGGATTGACTATATCCGTAAGAACAGCAGCAATGCACCTATTTTGAATCAGTTGCCGAATCTTGAACAATTCATGTTTGAGCCGAGTAGAAACCAGTTGAATGCGGTAGCAAATGTATTGGTCGAGCTGCAAGACTGTAAGTGCTTCTACTGCAGTAAACCGATGCGAAATGGCAATTACGCCGTTGATCATTTCATTCCATGGTCTATGTACCCGTCGGATACAGGTCATAACTTCGTATTGGCAGATTCAAGCTGTAATTCTAAGAAAAGTAATCTACTGGCATCTGATGAATTTTTGCATAAGTGGCAAGAGCGTAATGAAGAACAGGATTTGATTATTGTGGATCGGATATCAGTGCTCGGTTTTTTGACGGATAAAGAGCGGTCGCATAAGGTGGCTGAGTGGGCTTATGCACAAGGAAAAGAAAATAATTATTTGATGTGGACGGGTTAAATTTATAAGGAAGTGAAATGGCACGGTATCAATATGCAAAAAATGAACATGGTGAAATTGTCAAAGCAGTTGATTTAGTCGGACAAGAAGAAAAATCTGAATACATTTGCTTTGGCTGTGACAATCCTTTAATTGCAAAGGTAAATGGAAAAATCAAGAAACCGCATTTTGCCCATAAGACGGTACTCGACTGTAATGGTGAAACGTATTTACACCGTTTGGGAAAGCGTGCTTTTTTTGATACTTATCAAAGATGTTTAACTGAAAACGAACCATTTTATATTACGTTCAACGTGCCCAAGAAATGTCATAAATTTAAAAGATCCATCCGAAAACATTGTGATCTTGGATATGTGGTGAAACGTTTTGATCTCACAAGTTACTTTTCAAAAATACAAGTTGAAAAAAGGCACGATCATTTTATTCCCGATCTATTGTTAACTCGTCAGAATAATGTCGAAGATTGTATTTATATTGAAATTGCTGTGACGCATTTTTTGAGTGAAAAAAAGGAAAACTCAGGCAAGCGAATTATTGAAATACCATTGGACTGTGAAGAGAATGTCGAAAAAATTTATCAGGCAGACTTAAAGCAAAGTGATGCTCTTTTTATTGGGTTCAATCAGGAAAGTGCTCCAATTGTAGATGCTGATTGCAAGTGTATGCATAAGCGGTATTTCTTATTTCTAGTTTGGGATTCAGGTAAGGCTTGGCTGGGTTTGGAATATTTAGCAGATATAAAAGCTAAGTTATCGAAGTATCAAGATAAAATTGAATATAGCAATATTATTGAAACTGATTTGGAATTTGAAAACTCAAATGTACTCATGGGCTATGCACATGGAGATATGTTTATCTCGCAGTTAAAACTTGCAGTTGAAAAGAAAATACCTGTGAAGAGTTGTTTTCTGTGTAAATACAGTGGTGATAATTACAACTATACAGAAGGGTTACCTATTTATTGTAAAGCCAAAAAGAAAGCGTGTAATTCAAATCAGGCTGCGGAATGTGATTGGTACCGATTAGCATAAAATATTTTCTTGATTACTTTTTATACTGATTTGAATCGTTTACGGCAAAATTAAAAAAATACTTCTTCCATAATGCCTCGATCAGCTCGATATGAAGCTGAATCTACATGAACTAAGGAGAACATAATGAGTAAAGCAGGCTGGCCAAGTACAACAGGGAATCCTTCTGGCGGTGGTCGCGATAACAATCCACCACGTAAGTAAGGAGTAAAACAGATGCACTTAAGATTACAGGTTTCAGGGCCAAAAGGCGTCAGTCTTTTTTCTCCTGAAACGGCTTTGTTGCACAAAGATTTGAAATGCAAAGCGCCCCCTAATTTTGAGCCAAATTTAAGGCGTAACTTGGGTAAGTGGTCGACCTAATTCCGTAAATCTGTTAAGGACTGCTACACGTGCATGGATCTCATTCACTTGGCTATCAAAACTCCTTGCACTGAGTTTATCTCCTAATAATTTGATGCAATGTATCTTAGTTTCAACCAAACTTCGCCGATGATAGCCTGACCATTTTTTCCATAGTGTCCTGCCTACACGTTTAATTGTTCGAAGTAATTCATTTCGCTCTAGCGAGCTACTCTTTGTATCTTTCCATGGTTTCGCATTTTTTCTAGGTGGAATCACTGCATGTCCTTGCCGATCTGCAATGACCTGATGGCATCGTTTTGTGTCATAAGCACCATCTGTATAGACAGAATCGATTTGTTCATCTAATGGGATTTGAGCAAGTAAATCTTCCAGTACCTGTGAATCACTGACATTATTTGCGGTGAGTTGTACAGCACGTATTTGAAGGGTTTCAGCATCGATATCAATATGAAGCTTACGCCATTGGCGACGATATTCAGGTCCATGTTTCTTACGCTTCCATTCACCTTCACCTAAAAACTTTAGGCCAGTAGAGTCTACGAGTAGATGGAGACCACCACTACTTTTTTGATAGCCAATTGCAATATCGATATGCCTTTGTCTTCTGCACAGTGTGGAGTAATCTGGCGCTATCCAATCTAATCCACAAAGCTTAATCAGACTTTGGACAAAGCCTTTGACTATTCGCAAAGACAATTTAAATAAAGATTTGATCATTAAGCAGCATTGAATAGCAGTATCGGAGTAAGTTTGATTTCGTTCATGTTTGCCTTGTGATTGTGCATACCACTGGGTCTTTGGATCGAACCAAATAGCAATATTCCCACGATTAATGAGGGCTCTGTTATATGCGGGCCAATTGGCTGTGTGGTAGATTTTGTGTGTAGACTTCTTCATTTGAAAATTATATTGCTGAAGAAGCCCTCAAGAACAGCTTTGTGCAACAAAGCCATGAAATACTATAATGTTATCATTAATCTATTTTTATTTAAGTATATGTGATACACGGTAAGCTTATGGCCATCTCTATAAGACAGCCATAACTAGAGCATTAATTTTATTTGATAAATTTATTCTTACATTTTTTCAACTAAAAAATCTAGACTAAAAGTAGAGCATTTTAATCTTTGATTAATAGGTGAATATTGGTTAATAGAGAACTCTTTATCATACTTCATATTCCATGCTTGAGTATATTTAGGAATATTATATTTTAAAGTATAATTCCATGTATCAGAAGGCATAAGTATCTGATATTCATCCGAAGTATTAGAACATTGAGGGTCTTCTATTGGTTCATAAATGTTTTGATTTTGATCTCTCAGAATTACAGGTGGTTCACATTTATATCTATACTCATAAATAGGATAAAGATTATTATTTTTAACAGTAAGAACAAGTGTTAAATTTGAAGTGGGTTTTGCATTAGTATCTATTAGAAAAGTACCATGTCCATCTTTCAAAATAGCTTCATTTGTCTCACTGTTTTGAAAATATGATGAAATTGTTAAGTTTTCACAAACTTGTGTGTATACACCTTTTGTCCAAATAATATAGTCATTAGTTTCTTCTTCAGTAGTTAACGGTGGATTATTACCTCCGCCAGCAGTAGGCAAACCTGTACCGCCTAAAGATACACCGCCAGTGTTTAATGAACCTAAATCATCCCCACAAGCACTAATAAGAAAAACTGATATTAAATAAAAAAAAGGTTTGTTCACTATGAATATCCTTTTTATGTGAAAAATTTATTATTTAATATACTTTATTAATAACGTGTCAGGTATCTATTTTTCAGTATTATCTTTTTTTAACAATTCATCAAACTGATATATACCCATACTAAAGCGGTATTTTGCATTTAATTTTCCCTCATCATTTTGTGAGCATTCTAAAGCTTTATCCACTAATTTTTTTGACATTTCTTTCCATATAACATGAGTATAATCTTTTAATATTTGAACTGATTCCTCCGTTAATTCATCTGCATTTATATTTTGTTCAAGAAACATGTTCGGAGAGATTAAAATATTTGATAAGCCTGATGAAATATGATCTGAAGCAGATTGTGCAAGTAATTTTTGGCTATATGAAGAGCTATTAGAAGGGGTAAAAGATTCAGTATGTAGAATTATTGTATTTGCAACTTCAGTGATAAGCCCAAGACGATCTAATTCAAAAATAATGGCTCTAGGGTGTTTATCTTGTGAAATTTCTTTTGCCAAATTCTCAAAACTTATTCCTTCCCCCGTAATAGGAATTTGTTTTGGCCATTCTTTTTGAATCCATAATGTAACTACACGCGCACTAATATTTGAAGAAGTTTGAATAGCAGTATCATTTTGAAGATTACTTTTTAGTTCACTTACATCTCTCCTATTTAAGCCTGAGAGTAAGCTTATAGACGAGTCAGTTAATTTTTTATCCAGTTTCTCTAACTCAACGAGTGACTGTTTTAGAAAGATTATTTTTAAAGCTTGCGAGAATTCACTAAATCCTACACCTGAGCTAATTAGCCAAGATACCAGAGGGTGCATAACTTTAGAAACATTTTTTTTTGCAATTTCTGAAATTGGCAATAACGAATCTGGCATAAAAAACTCTTTCAAAAAAACTATATAATTCAGTAATTTAATTTTATTTCTACATCTGATCTTAAGCAATAGTATAAATCAAAAAATCATTCCAAAAAGTTATTTTGTGTATTACTTAAGCAAACTTAATAATATTTTTTATTACTTAGTTTTTTGATTATATCAATAAAAAAATTATTAGTAATCAGCAGGATAAATTTTTAACAAAAAAATAAATGTGCAAAAAGCACATTTATATGTAATATATGTGTGTTATGCACATTTATTTTTTTAAAAAATGTGATCTATGTTGCATTATTGTTTCCTTGAAATGAGACATTTATCACATAAGTAAACACATTGGGTCTTGATATGAATAAAATCTATAGAGTTGTATGGAATGCCTCTTTAGGGGTTTGGGTGGCGGTTTCAGAACTAGGAAAAGCAGGAAAAAAAACAAAAGCCGTAAAGAATGCTAGTGAAAACTATAATTCGATTAATAATGAAAGTTTGCTGTCAAAGCTTTTTAAAATTAGCATGCTAGCTGTATGTATTGGTGGTGCATCTCAGACATTTGCTGCCAAAAAAATTACAACAACAGGTTCTGGAACAGGTTTGGTCAGTCATGACAATGGCGTAGTCTATGATGGAAATACTTCCTTAGAAATATTGTATTGGAACAATCCTAATGTACCGTTGTTTATGCAAAGTCAAGTAGCTGCAGGAAGTGCTATAGCAATTGGTGATAATGCTAAATCTCTGAGCAGGGGATCTGTTGTTATTGGTGGAAATGCTACAGCAACAATTGATGGTGCTACTTCTGCTGTACAGGATGGTATTAACCTAGGTGCTCAAGTTGTAATTGGATCTAATTCATATGCAAATGGAAATAACAATGTTGCTATAGGTAATAAATCATATACGACAGGCAATGCTTCAATTGCAATTGGACGTGAAGCTGCAGCTAAAGGTGATTATTCTTTATCATTAGGGACTGTTAGCTCAGCAACAGGGGCAAGATCTACAGCAGTCGGGCATTCGAGTGTTGCGTCTGGTACTGGCTCAGTTGCAATTGGGAGTTCAACTGGAACGGGAAGAGATTGGAATAATACGGGTACAACTGCGAGTGGTAGTAATTCAGTTGCAATCGGCACTTCAGCAGATGCTACAGCTTCTGATGCATTAGCTTTAGGTAGTTCAGCTCAAGCAACAAAAGTATATAGTACAGCAGTTGGGGTGAATGCAGAGGCTAGTGAAAATTCAGCTTTTGCTGGCGGTGATACTGCTAAGGCTACTGGTATTGCTTCTACCGCTGTTGGTGCATATACAGAAGCAGTTGGGCAAAGTTCTTTTGCTGGGGGGTTTCAATCACAAGCCGTTGGTACAAATTCAGTAGCTGTGGGTACTGCGACTGAGAGTGGGGAGTATGCCGTTGCAATCGGATCACTTACTAAAGGTATAGGCGTGAGTTCAGTCGCATTAGGAGCATCAGCTGAAGCTCAGGGAGAACGATCTGTAGTTGTTGGCACTAGTTCGGTTTCTAGTGGGCTTTCCAGTGTCGCAGTTGGTGATGGTGCTCAATCTGGCGGTAATAATGCTATAGCGATAGGTACTACGGCACAAGCCACAGGCCAAAATTCGATTAGTATTGGTACAGGTAATATTGTTACTGGTATTGGTTCTGGTGCAATTGGTGATCCAACCATAATTACTGGTTCAGGAACATATAGTTTAGGTAATAACAATGGCACAATTGATGCAACAGAAAGTGGCGTATTTGGTAATAACAACCAAATCGTTGGTAAGATTGCTAGTGTCCGCGTGGTAGGGAATGAAAATACTGTTGAACATACTAATACGCTTGTAGTGGGTAATAATAATACCACTGCAGGTGAAACAGCAATTGTTGTTGGTCATAATAGTACGGCTGGACAACAATCGCTTGCTTTGGGTACAGGTGTTAATGCGACAGGAGGTGGAGCAATTGGTATCGGTGATACTGTAGAAGCGACAGGTGATAAGGCTATTGCTGCCGGACATTTATCTAAAGCGATCGCTGAAGGTGCTATGGCTTTAGGTTGGTATGCTAACGCTGCTGGCGCTATGTCTAGTGCTATAGGTACTGCAGCAGAAGCCGAAGGGGAATATGCTACTGCTACTGGTTCTTATGCAAATGCGCTTGGTAGATTATCAACTGCTGTTGGTTTTGGTGCATCATCAAGTAAAGAAAACTCTATTGCTTTAGGCGCTTACGCGACAACGGACAGTGATGCAACTGAACAGGTTTCTACTACATTAAATAATTTAACTTATGGTGATTTTGCTGGGCAAGTAACTGATGCTGGCATGCAGGTTTCTGTGGGGGCTTTAGGGAAAGAACGTCAAATTAAGAATGTTGGTGCTGGTGAGATATCTGATAAAAGTACTGATGCCATTAATGGGAGTCAACTTTATGCAACTAATAGTGTTTTAGGAAACGTTGCTAATAGTACAAAAAATATTATTGGTGGAGATGTCAAGCTAGATTCAAATGGAAATATTACAGGTCCGTTTGTAGTAGATAGTTTTAATTATAAAAATATTTCTGAAGCAATTTCTGCTTCAAAAACAGTCGTTGCAGCAGGTACCAACGTTGCAAGCGTAGATAAAGTAACGGATGCAGCGACAGGTCAAAGCACATATACAGTCAATGCCAATGGCACAACAGCATCAGCGGGTTCAGATGCAGTAACTGTTAAAGCAGGCACGGCGAATGCAGACAATGTAACTGATTATGCAATTGATTTAAGTGATAAAACGAAAGACAGCTTAGTTAAGGCAGACAGTGCATTACAAAGCATCGAAACCCAGATTGATGGTGTAACTGTTAAGAACGTCAATAAAGATGACAATAAAGTTAACTTTGTG